>JANOPX010000313.1:0-9513 GCA_031422115.1 Chamaesiphon sp. VAR_4_metabat_408
CTATGCTTTGAGGGGGGGTTTGGGGGGGGGACACTCCCCCACCCAATGGGGGGTCTGGGGGTCAGAACCCCCAGATCCGGGTTTTGTTAGCACAAGAAATGCCAACGGAATGGGCTGCAAGAAATAGTCACATTAGGGCACCCCAACCCCCCAGATAAGACTCTAGAAAAATTGTCGATCTGATAGAATTGAGAATCCACCATCGGCGAATAACGTGCAAATTACCTTTCTCGGCACATCTTCAGGTGTCCCCACTAGGGCACGCAATGTATCTAGCATTGCCCTCAATTTGCCTCAGCGAGCGGAGGTGTGGCTGTTTGATTGCGGTGAAGCCACTCAGCATCAGTTATTGCGCTGTGATGTCAAAATCAGTCAGATTCGCCGGATATTTGTCACTCACTTACATGGCGATCATATTTTTGGGTTGATGGGGTTGTTGGCTACCTATGGGATGGCGGGAAGTCCCGATAAAATCGATATTTATGGCCCCAAGGGATTGGATGAGTATCTTCGGGCTTGTCAGAAGTATTCCTATACACATTTTAATTATCCGATTAAAGTACATACGATCGAGCCTGGGATTGTTTACAAAGAAGCTGATTTTACAGTTACTTGCATTCCACTCAAACATAAAGTTCCAGCATTTGGTTATCGGGTGAGTGAAACCGACAGGCCAGGTAGATTCAATCTCGAAAAAGCGAAAGAATTGGGCATTCCTTCTGGTCCAATTTATGGCAAGTTGAAAAATGGCGAGACGGTAACATTAGCTGATGGGCGGATTATTAATGGGAAAGATTTGTGTGGAGAAACTGAAATCGGCCGCAAGTTTGTCTACTGTACGGATACAGTTTATTGTGACAATTCGGTTGAATTAGCTCAGGATACTGATGTGCTGGTACATGAATCTACCTTTGCCCATGAGGATGCAGATATGGCATTTGACAGGCTGCATTCTACTTCGACGATGGCGGCTCAAGTAGCTCTCGGTGCTGGGGCAAAAGAATTAATTCTCACCCATTTTAGTCCTCGTTATGCTCCAGGCAATCCGATCGTTTTAGACGATCTATTGCAGTCAGCAAGGGCGATTTTCCCGAACACGCGGATGGCTTACGATCTGATGACTTATGAGATATCGCGGCGAACCAATTAGAAAGGCTAGTGGTAGCTAGAACCCCGACTTTTTCAAAAAAGTCGGGGTTCTGTCCCAACTCTCATTGGGGGCTGGCAGTTTTAACCGCACCCTCACCCCTCATCCCTCATCCCTCATCCCTCAATGAATTATTGGCTAATGAAATCCGAACCCGATGTTTATGGAATCGCGAATCTAGAACGCGATCGATCGACAATTTGGGATGGTGTGAGAAATTATCAAGCGCGTAATTTTCTCAAATCGATGGAAGTTGGCGATCGAGCATTCTTCTATCACTCTAATACCAATCCACCTGGGATTGTGGGCTTGATGGAGGTAATTGAGGCACAAGTAATCGACCCCTCTCAATTTGACATTGCGGGTGAATATTACGATCCCAAATCTACCCCAACTACTCCCCGCTGGCATACAGTGAAGGTAGAATTTTTCAAAGTATTCGATCGACAAATCACCCTCGCGATGCTGCGAGAAACCTTTACCCCTGAAGAATTACTCGTCGTCAAACAGGGAAATAGATTGTCAGTAATGCCGATCGATAATCCGATTGCCACCCAGATTCTAGAACTCGCAACAAACTAATACCAAACTCCCAACTCCCAACTCCTAACTCCCAACTCCTAACTATTAAGCTTCACAGGCACCTTGAATCCTGAAGCCTTATAGTTGACATAAAACCGCCCTTGTTTTGGCGGACAAGAAATTTGGCTACACAATTGACGGGCAAATTGGGTTTCCATCGATCGAGCTGACTTTTCTAAAGGATTATTTTGATAGGTTTTGCCACCTCGATAATAACCCTGAAAATAGTCAAACCCAAACTTCCCAATCCCACCAGCCACAGCGCATTGCTGAGAGTGAGTCATCTCGTGAGCGAGTAACACCAATTGCTCGGTATCGCCAGATCTATAAGCATCGCGGAGATAGATTCGGCGACAATAGGTTTGCGCCGCCGAATCGATTTCGCCGATGTGAGTTTCCTTGCCATCTTGCTCCCATCGATCGAGCAATTTTGCCTGATATTGCACAGTTGTCAGATCGACCAAATTACCAAATAGTGGGCGCAAATAGCCCTTCTGCGCCTTGTTTAACTCCACCCCGCCCAGATTTCGCATCGCCATGATTTGGGCGGCCACAGGTAGTACTGTCGCCCCAGTTTCACCCCAAGCTCGATCGGGTGTAGGCGCGGAAAGTTGTTGAAGTTCGGGCAGATAGGGCAAACCTGCATGACGATCGATCTTCGTCGCGGAAATTAACCCCACTCCCACAGCGGCTACTAGGATTAGCAAACAAAACTGACCAAACTTTTTGAGGTTCAAGATCGTTACTCACAAACGAATAGAGGGAAGGTTGTCAATCGGGTGATGCCGAAATTGCATCTAGTTAAAATTTATCATAGCAAGCTCTCGTCTGAATCGTTGGGATTAGCCTCTCCCCGCGAGAGAATCGATCTTAGGGATCTACAGTCGTTCTCTTCCCAATTTCGACCAAATTTGAGCAAATACTTTTCATGGTGCCCCTAAGTAGCTAAAATTAAAGTGTGGAATCTCTGATGCGATCGCAAAATAAAATTTTTTATGACACCTTCATTAGCCAATTTTTTGTATAGTCTGCTTGCTGGTGGATTGGTTGTGGTCGTTCCTGCTACCATCGGACTAATCTTCATCAGTCAAAAAGATAAAATTCGACGTTCTTAGATCGATTGAATGATAGATCGAACCTCAGTTGGGTTTCAGACCGATCGCATTACTGCCATTGGATTTTAACCGATCTGAGGTTTTGTTGTAATCTATCCCTGACATTTGGGGAATATATCTGCCACCACAAACCTCTGTCGTTCCACGGATGTATAATAGATGCCTGTCAGGGCAAACTAGAGATGGTAATCTCGGTACCATCCGTAGCAACCAAAAATACCTAAGTATAGATTCTTCAGGGGAGAGGCTGCGCCGAGACATCCAGCTAATTTGGCTGAGGTGATGGTGAAATGTTGCGGATGTGCTGTGAATTGGGAGCAAATTAATGGTTAATTTTGGGCTGAATCCAGCCAGTATACTGGGTATTATCTTAGCTGTCGCTGGAGCGGGATTATATTTCCTCCGCTCTGTGCGTCCAGAATTGTCGCGAGATCAAGACATTGCCTTTAGTGCGATTGGGATCCTCTGCGGTTTTATTCTGATTTTTCAAGGCTGGCGACTAGATCCGATTTTGCAATTCGGTCAGTTTTTGCTCAGTGGTTCCGCCGTCTTTTTTGCCTATGAGAATATCAAACTGCGCGGGATTACTACCGAACAGGCAAAGGAAAACACCCGGATTGTGGATGATGAGCGTCCGGTGAGTCGTCGCTACAAGGCCGAAATCGAAGATAATGACTATCTAGAAGATCGCCCCCGCAATAGTCGGCGCATTAAAGGCGATCGAGATGACCGAGAAGACCGTCAAGAACGTCCCAGCCGCCGCTCGGCGACTAGAGAACTCCCCGAAGAGCGATTTGCTACCGAAGCACCAGCGCGTCGTCGTCGAGACGTGTCAGAGCGGAGAGAGACTAGCTCTCTAGCGCGTCGTCCGGCGGATAGTTGGGATCGAGATGATGAAGAGTGGAATGAGTCTCCACCTCCCTCTCGGCGCGCGCTACCCGACGCAGATGTGGCAAATGAACGACGACCCGAACGTCGCTCCACTGCTAGACGGGAGCCGAGGGAGGAGCAACTAGACGAACGTAGTCGCGATGACTCCGACAGAGAGCCAGCTCCACGCCGCCGTCGTCCTCGCCCAGATGGGGTTCCGACAGAAACTGCCATTGCGAGTATCGACTACGAGCCAATCGACGATCCTCAATCTGGTTTACCCCCATCAGGTAACGACGAACCGATTGTTTTTCCCGATCGATACTAAATCCCACCCATATAGATAAGACCCCCGACTTCAAAGGAGAAGTCGGGGGTCTTAATTTTAGGCCAAATTTGCCTATCTTAGTCCCAGCCAAGTCAATAGATCTTGCCCTGTCACTACCTCCAATAGTAATAACAACACAAATCCCACCATCGCAAATCGACCATTAGTTTGTTCGGCATAGACATTCCAGCCAAAGCTAGGTTCTGGCGAGGGAGTTGTGGTTTTGGAGTCTGAATCTGTTTCGATCGTCATGATTTATATTTACCTCTTTTTACTTACGATCCTAACAGTTAATAGTAAACAATAAATCTTTGTTGCTTTTGGACAATTTAGAGATATATTTAGAAAGAGCTAATTTTAGCTCTCAACAAAGTTAAATCCCTCCAGATCTCGAAATATTCGGTAAGCAAATGACGGAAACTTCATCAACGCCCATCACAGGGAAAGCATTACTTCAGAAAGTAAAAGAACTAGCACACCTGCCCAGACGCGAAACGGCTAGGCAGTGTGGTTATTCTAGCGCAACCAAAAGCGGTCGCGTCAGGGTTAATTTGACTGGCTTTTATGACGCAGTACTAGCGGCAAAAGGCATACCTTTAGATCCAGAATCTGCCAAGGATGGTCGAGGTCGTGAGGCTACTTATAAAGTAACCGTCCACAAAAATCTGCAAATTGTGATCGGTTCGACCTACACGAAAGAAATGGGACTGAGTGAAGGTGACGAATTTGAAATCAAACTTGGTTACAAACATATCCACCTGATTCAGATGGATCGCCATCAGTCCGAAAACTAGACTATTTGATGACGATCTAAAAACTAGATCTACTTTCATAGATTAAATCTACAAGAGTCAAAATATTTCAGCTTCGATCTTTCTTTATCGAAGCTAGAGTATCGACCCTTGTAGATTTTTTGTGTCTGTACTGGTCGATACCAACCCCAAAACCCGTTCGAGTGGGGGTATATTTTGGCGATCTAGATCTTCTTGCCCAGACGATCGAGATCGCTCTAGATTGGGCGATCGGATCGCAGGCATTTTACCAATAATTGCTGAAAATGAGGTAGTGAAGAGTTCGATATCGATATTAAAATTTCAGTGAAATTACGGAGAAGGCAGCAATTTATAATTCATCAATACGGATAACTAGGCGTTCTCACTGATGGAGATTATCGATATCTAAGATTACACTCGACACAAAGGGGCTAGTTATTCTCAGCGATATAACCCGTCAATCTTGCCAGCGCATTTCAAGCACAAGCCTTCAGTAGAGCCAAATTCTATGTCTAACCGATCTTAGGAAGGATAGCAGCTTTACTAAAGAGATCGATAGTTATTGGAGTGCGATCGCCAACCTGCGTTCAATTTCAACCTAATTTTAGGCAGTAGTTTTTAATACTATCTATCGTCTACTTTTAATTTTACCTATTATACCTTGGTTTGTCTTTGCTTGGATCCCAACTCTCAACTAATAAATTGCTATGACTACCGTTTTGGAATGCGACTGCAAGCAACAAAGCTTACAACTACTGCGAGAATATCAACAGACAGGAAGAGCTGCACTGCGAAATCGGATTGTAGAACTAAACTTAGGCTTAGTCAGAAAGGAAGCACATTACTGGGTAAATCAGTGCCAAGAAAACTATGACGATCTACTCCAAGTCGGGAGTATCGGGTTGATAAATGCGATCGATAAATTCGAGATGACTAAAGGATATGCCTTTAGTACCTTCGCCATGCCCTATATCCGAGGCGAAATTCAGCACTATCTCCGAGACAAAAGTTCGGTATTGAGAATGCCCCGGCGGTGGTTTGGGTTGGTACAGCAAGCAGGTACCATTAGCAAAGATTGGCAAACCAAACATCAACGCCAGCCAACTGAATTAGAAGTCGCTCAAGCTTTGGATATTCCCCTAGCTCAATGGCAAGAAATCAAGTTAGCGTACCAAAATCGTCAGCCAGTGAGTTTGGATTGTCCCGTCGGGAATGATGAAGAGGCGCATAATCTAGTAGATATCTTACCCGATCGACACTATCAAAGTTTCCAACTCTCCCAGGAAGATCGCCTGCGAGTGCAACAGAGCATGGTCAAACTCGAACAACACACCCGCCAAATCCTCGAATTTGTCTTCTTGCACGATCTCACTCAGAAGCAGGTAGCCGAGCGGCTAGATATCAGTGTGATTACCGTATCTCGTCACGTCAAGAAAGGACTGAATGTACTCAAAGTTCTGTTGGTAAATAATGACAATTAGAATGCGTTAGCTTTATCGATCGTTTGGGTAGTATAAAAATAGACAATCTCATAATGGTGGATACTTGCTTGTGTCGATCTTGACTGTCGGACGACAAAAGCCTACTGGCACTGGCTTAATTAGATCGAAATAGCTCCTTGGCTCGATCTCAGCAACATTGTGCGTGCGTAAATAATATAAAGTTGAGGTATAAAAAATAATGAGTAAATCGTGGTTTTATCTGGGTATAATTAGCAGCTTGGCAATCTTGACCTCTAGCTGTGGTGGCGATGGTGACAAAAAACCCGATGCCCCTGCCCCTGCTCCTGCTGCCGCTACTAGCCCCGCTCCTGCTGCTGCCCCTGCTGCCCCTACAAGCACCGCCGCCGTCCCAACTCCAACCGATCCTCCAGCCACCGCCGCTACAACCCCTGGCGCAGCCGCAATTAAGCCCGTTTCACCCGATGTTGCCGCAGGTTTGATTCCACCTACAGATGCTGAAAATTGGTCGAGAACTGTTTCCAAAGGTCGTCCCGATCCTTTTGCTGTGCTAGCATTACAACCAGTGGAAATTGCCATCGAAAACACTACTTCACAACAAGCACCGACAGCATCATCTAGTATTACCAAGAAATCTGGGTTGATAAACCCCATCCCCACCGAGCCGACGAACAAGATTGCGACAAAATCCCCCGCAATCAAATCTGGAGTGGATAAACCTCTGCCCAAAATCAAAATTTCGACAAAGTTACCTAAAATCAAGATTTCGGCAAACTCCAAGATTGCGACTGGTGGTTTGACTTCCAAAGCAACCCCAGTGCCAGGATCTATTCCCGACTACAAATCACCAATTTCGGCAATTCCCAAATCTGGCGTTAATAAAGCCTTACCCAAAATTACTGGTGTCGCGACAGCAAAATCGACATCAGTTATCGCCATGCCCACATCTGGCAGTACTAAGAAAATTAAGATTGCTAAGGTGACAAAAACCACTGTTGCTAAACAACCTAGTGTGACTGAGGTACCCAGCAAAACCAAGATTGCGACTAAACCAGAAGTTGTTGTGGCAAAGCCTCTACAAGCTATGGCAATAGAAATATCTGGGATGATTGATGTCGCTGGAAAAACTCAAGTTATTATCAAGTTGCCAACTGAATCCTTTAGTCGTTACGTTGAAGTCGGCGAGCGGATTCTTAATGGTAAAGTATTGGTAAAAAGAGTTGAAGGTCAAAACAGTCTATCACCAACTGTTGTGCTAGAGGAAGTTGGCGTTGAAGTCGCTCGTAAAATTGGCGATAAATCTACCCCTGTTACTCCAGAAGCTGCCCCAAAACCTTAATGTAGCAGCAGGGTCGATTAGTTGTCAGCGGAGAATATTTGAAACCCTAGAATTTAGTCCTCAACCGCCCGCGACTGAAGTGCGGGCTAGCGTAATTAAGTCCGATGGGCGGGTTCCCCGCCCAGTACTTAAGTGGACTTTTGCTAGTAGCCCGCACTTTAGTCGCGGGTGGGTAAAGACTAATTACGAAGGTTAGCGTATTGGAAGGCGTGGGCAGGTTGAGGACAAGAGATTTCGAGCTACTTTAAATCATTTAAATCCCCGACTTCTCCAAGAAGTGGGGGATTTGGAGTGCTATTATAATGTCGATCGACCTAAATAAGATTGCAGTACTTCTGGTACTTGAATCGTCCCATCTGCTTGTTGATAATTTTCCAAAACTGCCGCCATAGTTCTGCCCACCGCCAAACCAGAACCATTGAGGGTATGGACGAATTGGGTGCCTTTTTTACCAGTTTCTTTGAACCGAATATCTGCACGACGGGCTTGGAAATCTTTAAAATTCGAGCAACTAGAAATTTCTCGATACTTACCAGCCGAAGGGAGCCAGACTTCTAAGTCATAGCATTTTGCCGCACTAAAACCCAAATCCCCACTACAGAGTTCTAAAACTCGGTATGGTAATTTCAGAGCTTGGAGGATAGCTTCAGCATTGGCGACGAGGGCTTCATGTTCCTGCTCGGAGGTATCGGGATGAACGAATTTGACGAGTTCGATTTTGTTGAATTGGTGAAGTCGAATCAAACCCCGCGTATCTCGCCCATAACTTCCAGCTTCGCGCCGGAAACAGGGCGTATAAGCACAATAATGAATCGGTAATTGTTCGGTGGTGAGAATATCGCCGCGATGAAAATTGGTGACAGGGACTTCGGCGGTGGGTATCAACCACAAGTCATCATCGGCACATTTGAAACTATCTTCGGCAAACTTGGGCAATTGCCCGGTGGCGGTAAGCGATGCCGTATTGACGAGAATGGGCGGACTAACTTCAGTATAACCTGCGGCAATCTGCCGATCGAGCATAAATCCAATCAACGCCCGTTCCAACGCCGCCCCCGCACCCAATAGGGTCACAAATCGACTCTGAGCGATATTAACACTCCGCTCGAAGTTCAGAATCCCCATCTGCTCTCCCACCTCCCAGTGGGGCAATATGGCGGCATTGGTGGGAATATATTCATCCCCCCACCGCCGAATTTCGACATTCTCTTCTTCCCCTTTCCCAATCGGCGTACCGTCGCTAGGTAAATTAGGTAGTTGTAAAATGAGCGTCTCAATCTGTGCCTTAATTACTTTCTCGGCTGGCTCCAATTCGCTCAACTGCGCCTTGACTGCATTCCCCTCATCTTTAAAGCTTTGAATTTCAGGACTATTGGCAGGTACGCCAGACTTGATTTTCTCGCCTACCAATTTGCCAATCTCATTACTTCGCGTCTGAAGTTGACTCCGACTCGCTTCTAGTTCCCGCTGCTCTCTATCTAGAGCTACAATTGGTTGAAGATCGTAAGTACCAGCTCCGCGTCGATCTAGTTTTGCCTGTACTATTTCTGGATTTTCTCGAATCTGTCTTATGTCCAGCACCGTTTTTCACTCTAGATTAGTTCACTATCAACTATCATAATTCCTGGCGGTTGGGATTTTGGATTTTGGATTTTGGATTTTGGATTTTGGATTTTGGATTTTGGATTTTGGATTTTGGATTTTGGATCGAATGCAATCCCAAGCCACCTATTAGTCCGTGTAGAGTGACTTTGCTTTATGTGCCCCGATCGTAATCGATGGCGGGTGCTGAATCCGATCGCCCCCACACCTTACCATTGTTAAGATGAGCATCTCTCCATCCCACAAACCAACAAGGCGATCGGATTCAGCAACCCCACCGTCTCAAACCACCTATGC
>JANOPX010000314.1:0-10322 GCA_031422115.1 Chamaesiphon sp. VAR_4_metabat_408
TAATGACACGCAGACCACCGTGATCTACTCTTATGTCTACACTCTTTCCCTACACGACGCTCTTGAGATCTGGTGTGCTAGCGTAGGCTTTAAATGCACTCCACTTTGGATTTTAGTTGGGAGTTCCTATACTTTGCACCCCTCATCCCTCATCCCATAGCAAGCGGAGCGGCAAATGATGATAACTTGTGGGGTGCGAGTTTTTTTGGTGTGGGTGAGAACCCGGAACTGGGGGTTCCGACCCCCAGACCCCCCGTCGGGTGGGGGAAACGTCCCCCCCCCGAACCCCCCTGCGTATGGATGGCTGGTGTGCTAGCGTAGGCTTCAAATGCACTCCACTTTGGATTTTGATTGGGAGATGGTAGGTTGGGTTGAGCCTCGTTGGCGTAGCCTTTCGCCTCGAAATAACCCAACATCCCAGAGCTATCTTGAGAGCTACCCTCCAACCCTCCTACCCTACCACCCTACCACCCTCCTACCCTACCACCCCCAACGCTACCAACTGAACCGCACAAGCCTTCAACTCTGGTTGCAAGGAATCGGGGCAAGCGGCAGAGTGGGTAAAGGCGTTTGCTTCGGCATCTTTTGCCCATAGTTCGCCCCAGTGCATGGGGACGAAGACTGTGCCTCGATTGATGGCTGAGGTGATTAGGACTGGGAATTTGCCAGTGCCGCGACGGGAGTGGACTTCTACCCATTCACCATTATTAATTTTCAATCTTGCTGCATCGCGGGGATGAATTTCGAGGAATGGTTCGGGGTGCATCTGTTGAATTTTGGGGATGCGTCCGGTTCGGGTCATGGTGTGCCAGTGGCCGTATAATCGGCCTGTGGTTAGCACGAATGGATAATTTGGGTCTGGGGGTTCTGCCAAGCCTTTGGAGTGGCAGGCGGCGAATTTGGCGCGTTTGTCGGGATGATGGAATTGGAGGTTGGTATAGAGTCTTTTGCCAGATTGAGTTTTGCAGCCTGTGGGGTGGGGCCATTGAGTTGGGCCGTTGTCTTTGAGATATTGATGGCTCAATCCGGTGACATCACAGGGACGACCCGCACTTAGTTTGGTAAATTCGTCATAGACATCAGCACTAGTCCGAAACCAGAACTCTTTTTCAAAGCCCAGTCTCCGGCCTACTTCGGCGAAGATTTCCCAATCGGCTTTGGCAGAACCTAGGGGCATTCTAAATGCAGGGCAAAGGGTGACAGTGCGCTCGGAATTGGTCATCGTGCCTGTTTTTTCACTCCATTGACTGGCGGGGAGGAGGATATGGGCGTATTTGGATGTTTCGGTGGGATAGTAGGCATCCTGATAGACTGTAAACGGCGATCGAGCTAGAGCTGCTTTCGTCCGCTCCAAGTCTGGCATACTTACCGCTGGGTTGGTGGCGGCAATCCACAGCAGGGCTACCGATTCGGTTTCCATCCCTGTTATCATCTCCCAGGCAGTTTTACCCACCTTGTCGGAGATTCTCCCCACAGGTAAGCCCCAAAATTGTTCGACTTCTGCTCGTTGGGCTGGATTTTTGACCGTCCGATAACCTGGGAGCAGATGGGCGAGTCCTCCTGCTTCTCTGCCGCCCATTGCATTGGGTTGTCCGGTGAGTGAAAATGGCCCTGCGCCAGGTCTACCAATCTGTCCGGTCATCAGATGGAGGTTGATAATATGCCGTACTTTGGCGGTGCCTTCGCTGGATTGATTTACGCCCATCGACCAGAGGGAGAGGGCATTTTTGGCATCTCCCCACCATTTGGCGGTGGTGCGTAAGTCTGCGGCATCGATGCCACATTTGGCGGCAACTATTTCGGGGGGATAATGCTTGATGACTTCGAGGAAGTCGGGAAAATTACTCGTACAGGAGTCGATAAATTGGAGGTCTAGTTTATTCCACCGCAGCAGTAGATGGGCAATCCCGTTTAATAGGTCGATATCGGTACCGGGGGTAATTGCCAGATGGATGTCTGCGGCTTCAGCGGTGGCTGTGCGCCGAGGATCGACGACGATCATTTTGACCCGAGCGTTTTTCTTATGATATTTCCGCAGTCGATTGAAGATAATTGGGTGACATTCGGCGGTATTCGTCCCAATCAGAAAGGCAAAATCTGTCTGCTCTAGATCGTCATAACAACAGGGTGGGCCATCAGCTCCAAAACTCTGAGTATATCCCGCTACCGCTGAAGACATACATAAGCGGGAATTGGCATCAAAATTATTTGTGCCCAGACAACCCTTAAATAGTTTCTGGGCGGTGTAGTAGTCTTCAGTTTGGAACTGTCCCGAACCATACATACAGAGCGCGTCAGCACCTTCGATCGCCAGTACAGATCGAATTCGATTGACAATTCGATCGTATGCTTCATCCCAAGTCGCCCGCACGAAAGGTTGGTCGAGACTATCCCGCACCATCGGGTATGACAACCGATCTTTGTATAAAGACTCACTAATGGTCGCCCCTTTCACGCAGATCATCCCTTGACTCGAAGGGTGGGATTTGTCGCCAATTACTTTCCAAATTGGCGTGCCAGTACTATCTCGAACGATCGGTTTTCCTGGTTGGGCTGGGGGCGAAGCTTCTAACCCACACCCGACACCACAATAAGGACAAAGTGTTTTGGTCGTGTCTGACATAGAAAAGGTGTGGGGGATGAATTAGATGCTGATAATAGATTAGCTACAATGTGCGATCGATAATCTGTATGCTGGGATACAAAATCTCTTACTCATCACTCGGATAATGTCATAGAAGGGCGAAGGAGAGTCTGAGTGAGTAATACGGTACAACCAAGGGCAAAGACAACTAGTAATCCGAACCCAATCGCATAGCTTCCCGTGACATCCTTGCAAACTCCCAACACAATCGGTGGGAAAAAGCCGCCTAATCCTCCCGCAGCACCGACTAATCCAGTGACACTGCCCGTTTGACTGGGGAAATATTGGGGCACGAGCTTAAAGATCCCACCATTCCCCAATCCAAATAATACAGCACAGCCGAGGGAGGCGATCGTAAATATCTCAATCGAAGGAGTTGCCATTAATCCGCTAATTAGGGCAATGCCGATAAAAGCATACAGGAGTAGTTTTCGACCGCCAATGCGATCGCTCAACCAACCACCAACAGGACGAGATAGAGTAGCTACCAAGACAAAAATCGCTGTTCTTGCACCTGCATCGGCTGGAATTAGTTTAAAAGCTTCCTTGTAGAGGGTGGGAAGATAGATACTCAGTGCTACAAATCCGCCGAAGGTCAGGGCATAAAATAGACTCAGTACCCAAGCCAACTTTTCGGTTTTGAGAACTTTGATATTGTCTGTGAGAGTTCCAGATTTGCTTGGTGGTTTGGCATTGTTTGCACAGCAGGCAAAGATCGCGCCCCAAACGAATGATGCCGAGCTAAAAACGAGAAATGTAGCAGGAATACCGATCGAATTTGCTAAAATCGGCCCACCAAAGACAGCTACTGACTGTCCAATGTTGCCCGCACCATAGATGCCTAGTGTCGTGCCTTGCTGCTGAGGTGGGAACCACTTGGAAACAAAAGCGACCCCTACTGCAAACGAAGTACCTGATAACCCCAACCAGAATCCCCAAAACAGCAAGCTGGGATAAGAACGATCGAAAGACAGGGCAACAGCCGGAATAATATTTAGCATCAATAATATGCTGAATACCATTCGCCCCCCATATCGATCTGTGAGAATCCCCAATGGAATCCTGCCGACAGAGCCTAACAAGACGGGAATAGCAATCATCACACTGGCTTGTGTCACGGTTAATCCCAATTCTTTTTTCAATAACGGTGCTAATCCTGAAATGATGCCCCAGTTCGCAAAGGCAACAGCAAACGCAATTGTGGCAAAAAATAAATTTTGATTGGCGGCGGACTGTTCGGGGTTTTTCATAGACAATGAGTAGCTACAACTTAATTGTGTTCGAGCTAGTAGCGATTGAGTCGAACACCATCAAGTTACAGGAACGTTAGCCAGGAATTGGTAGTTTGTGCTACCAATTCGCGAGTATTTTTGACTAACTGCAATCAATTTATGCGTTTATTGCATATAGATTGCGCCTAACTGCTCGAATTGAATATCTTTTGACCAACAGCGCAACTGGCAAAATTAGATTGAACCCAGCTTTCGATTTAGACTGATTCTATATTATACAGCACTACAGAATTCAGAACAGGATTTTGCCACGAGGTGGACTCGTGAGTAGCACAGGTTGAAGGGATGAATTTTGCTAAATTGTAATGCTTTTAGCTCGCGCAAAATAATTCGTCGGGTATAATTCGCCAAGTGATGGGTGTTGCTGCCAACACACGGAGGTTTTCAAGGGCCGTTTGACATCTAATCCAGACTATTTGCCTTCTAAAACCTTTGCAGCAAGGGATTTGGGTAAGAATTTTAAATGCTTGATAGCTTATGACTCCTAACTCCTTGACGATCTTACTGCAACAACTAGGCCCATATGGGTCGAAGCTTTTCGTCGATTATCAGAACAAGGATAAGGCGAAGAAGCAATTTATCAGCTTATTCCAAGAGCAGCTACGGGATTGTGATGTTCAGGATTGGGAAATCAAGAGTCTCTATACTCCACAAGTTGAGAAATTTGTGGAGTCGAGAGGAATCAAAGTGATGGTGGACAAGGCTTTTGAGTCGGGATTTCCAGGCTTTGACTCGGTGCAAATTACCAAGCTGTGGAGCGGACAAGATCGGCCGAAAGTTCCGGGGGAGTTTGACTGGAATATGCTGTTGAAGCATTATGGAGCGCAAGTCAGGGAGATTCGGCGACAGGATCTAGACTTGCGGCAAATTCTCGATGCGGATATTTCTGATGATGTTGCAGGGAAGCTAAAATCGATCGGGGCTATCCCCCCAGGGTTCAATCTCAAGGGATATCGCAAAAGCCTCAAGGAAAACTATGGCGGTTTGAAGCTCGATATCTCGAATAGTAACAACATTGGCGCAGAGCGAATCGACTTAGCAGAGATGTTTGTCGAACAGCATGTCCGCGAAGAGCTTCCCGCCGAAGCAGGGGGACATACAGATTCAGCCCCAGTACTTCAGGTATTAGCAGCCGAGAAGTCCCTCCATGTGGCAATTGTGGGCGATCCTGGATCGGGAAAATCGACGCTGTTGCGATATTTGGCATTGGCTTGGACGATGAACAAGCGAGAGCGATTGCCGATCGTCATCGACATTCGGGCCTATGCTAAGGATAGATCGAGATCGCAGAATTTTTTGGGATTTTTGGAAGGTGGCGCGAATAGTGGTTGGAGATTCGATCGACACAAGCTTCGTGAATATCTCCAAAACCAGCCGAGTTTGGTCATGTTTGACGGGTTGGATGAAATATTCATTGGCGGAGCAGCTCCAGCGAGGGAGTCGTCCGAGCGGACAGAACAGCATCAGGTATACGAGAGTATTGTCGAAGAAATCGTCAGTTTTGGGCTGGAGTATCCCCGCACCAAAATTATTGTCACTTCCCAAATTGCGGGATACAATCCCGAACGCTTGCAGAAAGCCAATTTCCGCCACTTTACGCTGCAAAAATTCGATCGATCGCAGATCGCGACATTTATCGATAAGTGGTACGATCTGGTGCTGGTGAAAGATCCAGAGAAAGATCGGCTCAAGCAACAGATCGAAACCTCGATCGAAAATTCACCAGCCATCCGCAAACTCGCCGAGAACCCCCACCGCTTGACGATGGTGGCGATTTCCAATCGGCGCAAATCGTCGATTTTGGGGCGCACAGAATTCTATGAGGAAGCTCTGCGAGAAATATTGCACAAGTGGGATATGGATCGCCAAAACTCCCATCCAGAGCTGGATTCGATCGGTCGAGTCGAGAAACAAGCCATGCTCCAGCTCATTGCTGATGAAATCCAATCCAAACCGAATTTGACGCTAAATTCAATCGATGGCGATCGATTGAAAGCGATCTTAACTGGCTATTTAGAACAGGAAAGATTTGTCGCTCCCAGTGGGAAAGCAGAGCTAATCATCCAACAATTGGTCGCGCGGAATTTGCTGTCGATCGTAGGCGTTGCAGCTCTGACAGACGATCGCCAACCTAGGTTGTATATTTTCACCGATCGCAGTTTCTTGGAATATTGTTATGCCAAAGAAATTGTCGGCAGGTTCGAGCGGCGCAAGTCAGCAGAAGAATTTGAAAAATTAGAGCATAATGTGTTTGCAGCACATTGGCAGGATCCAGGCTGGCATGAGATTATCCGGTCGATTTGTGGTTTGTTAGAACCTCAATGGGCGGGGAGAGCGATCGACTTCTTGTTAGAGCTAAAAGTCGAACGAGTAGATTATTTGGATCCAGAAAAACATGCGAGCAAAGCGGCTTTTGTCCACTTAGAACTAGCCAAAGAATGTCTAGCTGAAATTAAGAACGGTCGATCGATTACGACGAAAATAGAACAGACATTAAAAGAAAAACTCAAAAATGAGATCGATGGCAACTTTGGCATTACACTGAGTTTTGCAGCAGCCAGATTGTTGACCAATCTATTGGCACAACCGCTTCAGGGCAAAGTCGCCGGATCGGATATCCTCAAATGGCTCGAAGATCGCGCCTTTCATGCCAGACACAAATTTGTGCGGGCGGTAGCAATTGGGTCGATCGGCGAATATTGCCACACCGAGCGAAATACACTCAAATGGCTCCAAGACAGGGCTGTAAACGACAGGCACGAACTAGTCAGACATTCAGCAGTCCAATCGATCGGCAAGTATTACCACCAGGAAGCAGATACAGCCAAATGGCTCCAAGACAGGGCTGTAAACGACAGACACGAACTAGTCAGACAGACAGCGGTACAGTCGATCGGCAAGTACTACCACCAAGAACCAGATACAGCCAAATGGCTCCAAGAACGTGCCGAGGGCGAACAGCACGAATCGATTCGATCGGCAGCAGTTCAGTCGATCGGTCAATATTATCGCCAACCAGATACGCTCAAATGGCTCCAAGAGCGCGTCGAGAGCGATCGAGATCCATGCGTACGGAGCACCGCAGTCCGATCGATCTCCCAATACCATCGCAGCCAAGCAGTATTTAGTTGGCTCAAAACATCCGCCCAGAGCGGCAAATATGCCGATATCCGGGCGGTGGCGGTGCAATCTATCGCCAAGTACTATCACGCCCAGCCAGACACCTTAAAATGTCTGCAAGACCGCGCTCTGTGCGATCGACATGAAGATGTGCGCGTGGAAGCAGTCAAGTCGATTCCCTACTACTATCGCCATCGATCCGATACCCTCAAATGGCTCAAAGCCCGCGTGCTTCATGCCAAACACCAAGTAGTCCGAGCGGAAGCCGTCAAATCCATCGGCCAATACTACCACGCCGAACCAGATACTATCCCTTGGCTCAAATCGATCGCTAATACTTATCCAGACTTACAAGTAGCCGTAGTCGAGTCGATCGCCAAATATGCCCGTCAAGACCCCCAAACCTTAGCTTGGCTTCAAGATTCCCCCGCTCACGATCGATCTCCCGCAGCTCGTCAGACAGCCGTCAAATCCATCGGCGAACATTACCACCACCAGCCAGAAATCCTGCCGTGGCTCAGATCGATCGGCCTCGATGACAACCAACATCCATTAGTACGACAGGCAGCAGTCCAATCGATCGGCAGGTACGACAGACAGCAACCAGACACCCAAGCATGGCTGGAACAGATCGCCCTCAATCATCACCACCCCGAAACAATCCAATCGGCAGCAGTAGAATCGATCGGTCTCTATTATCACCCTCAACCAGACACATTGCCGTGGCTCAAAAGTTATGCGCTCCAACAGAGCGAACACAAATTGGTGCAACAAGCAGCAGTAGATTCATTCGTCAAGTACGATCGATCCGACGAGAACTTAAAGTGGTTGAAAAATGGCTTCAAACCCCAGCACAGCCAAGCTCAACAAGTAGCGGTAAACTCGATCGCCGAATACTATTACAACGAAGCAGATACTCTCAACTGGCTCCAAGAACGCGCCCTCGACGGAGCCAGAGATGAAGATGTCCGCGCCGACACAGTACAGACGATCGCCGAGCATTATTATGCCCAGCCAGAACTCCAAAGCTGGTTGCAAGAGCGGACTGTGAGCGATCGATCTGCCCTGGTACGCTTTGCCGCAGTGCAGCCCGTCGCCAAGTATTACTACATGGAGCCAAACACATTGACATGGCTCAAAGAACGCGCTCTCGACCCTCGACAGCCCGAACAAATCCGGGCAGTGTCAGTCCAATCGATCGCCAAGTATTACCCCCATAAAGACACCCTCAAATGGCTCAAGGACATCGCCCTGGAAGATCGCGATCTCGTCGTCAGACAAGCCGCCATCGAATCGATCGCGCGTCAGTACTACACCGAACCAGATACCTTAAAATGGCTGAAATCACTCGCACTCGATAGCAACAAAGACCGCGATAAAACCCAGGTATCCTTACAACGAACAGCCGTTGAATCGATCGCCAAATACTCCCATACCGAACCAAACACCCTCAAATGGCTCAAATCGCCAGCTATTGACGACCCAGATAAAGATGTCCGCGTGTCAGCAGTAGGGGCGATCGCCACATATTACTACACCAAACCTGGTACCTTAAAATGGCTGAAAGCGCGATCGATCGACGACCCAGAGCCAGAAGTACGGACAGCAGCAGAACGGGAAATCGCCATATATTACAATCCCAACTTTGAGACCCTGCAATCGCTCCAAGCCCGCGCTCTAGAAGACCCCGATAAGGCTCTCAGACGAGAAGCAGTAGCGTCGATCGCCGAATCCTATCGGAAACAACCTAAAACCCTAAATTGGCTGCAAGAACAGGCTCTGACCTCCAAGCATCCCGATGTCCGACGAGCCTCAGTGCAATCGATCGCCAAATACTACAACCAAGATACCGATACCTTAACTTGGCTGCAAGATGCCGCTCTCCATGCCGAGCATCCCGATGTTGGTGCCGCAGCAGTCGAATCTGTCGCCCAAAACTATCGCCAATTGGACTGGCTCCAAACAGTCGCCCTCGATGATGCCCAACCCAAAGAGGTCAAAATTGCCGCTGTCAAATCGATTGCCCAGCACTATCGCAAAGAACCCGACACCCTCAAATGGTTCCAAACTCAAGCTTTTGAATCAGAGCAGGATGCTCATGTCCGCATGGGTGCAGTCGCCGCCATCGCCAAATATTATCGCAAGCAGCCCGACACGCTCAAATGGTTTAAATACTGCGCCACCAAAGCACATCATCCAGATGTTCGGGCAGCAGCAACCATTACCATCGCCAAATATTACAACAGCGATCCTAATACGATCGCTTGGCTCAAAGATCGCGCTGTAGATGCTCCACCGCAATTGGTACTACGAGCAACTGTCGAATCGATCGCCAAGTACTACCAGCACCAATCAACCAGCCTAATTTGGCTCAAAAATCGGGCGATTCACGCTCCAGATCGATCGCTGCGTGGCGAAACAATCCTCGCGGTTGCCAAATATTACCGTCATCAACCCGCTACCTATGATTGGCTCCAAGAGCGCGTCGTCAAGGATAAGGATGGCTTGGTACGGGGAGTGACAGTAGAATCGATCGCCAAATACTATCACAAGGACGTTCATCCGTTAATTTGGCCGAAAGCTACCCACGAAAAGATCGCCCCAGAGAATATTCAGGAAGCCTCCAAGCGATTGGAATGGTTGACTGTCGCGCTCAAAGATCCAGACGGGTTGGTACGCGCCTCCGCCGTCATCTCCCTGGCGAAGTACTATCACATGCACCCTTACGCCCCAGCTTGGCTAAAAAATCGGGCGAGTGAAGATCCAGATGGATTGATTCGCGCCGCCGCCGTCAAAGCGGTAGTCAAGTATTATCACAAGCACACCGATCTATTAGAGTGGCTCAAGGATCGCGACTTGTATGACGAGCATGAAGCTGTGCGGGTAGAAATAGTGGTATCTCTAGCCAAATACTTTCACAAGGATCCAGATACATTTGATTGGCTGGCACACCATGCTCTCGACGATCAAGATCCATTGGTACGAGCGGCAGCAATTCGATCGATCGATCGATACTTCCCGATCTCCAATGAGATGTATAAGTTGTTGCGGATAGTCGTAGATCGAGATATCGATCGCGACAATCACAGTGAGACTTATCCCAAACCGATTGCTCTCAAAATCTTGATCGAGAAATGTGGATACTCTCCAAGTTGATGTAGGGTATGCTCTTTTTCGATGGCGATCGAAATCCCGTGTTAACCCCCCAACCCCCCCATGGAAAGGGGGGGCTTAGCTCCCTCCCCATGGCGCGGGGGGGGGTGGGG
>JANOPX010000315.1:0-3030 GCA_031422115.1 Chamaesiphon sp. VAR_4_metabat_408
CAAGGCGTGCAAAGAGCCACTGAGTTGAGAATAGAGGCATTGGGTACCAATATCCTCCAGGTGTCAGCAGCAGCAGCGAGAACGGGTGGTATCAGCCAGGGAGCTGGTTCTGCTAGTACCCTGACCTGGGAAGATGCGCGATCGATCGCCAAGCAAGTCCCCGCCGCTACAGCAGTATCAGCATTTTTATACCGCCCTAATATTCAGGTTGTCCGAGGCAATGTCAACATTTCGACAACTGCCATCGGCACGGATTTAAACTTTCCAGACGTGAGAAATGTTCGACCGGAACTAGGGGCATTTTTCCGTCAGCAGGATTTGGATACAGCCAACGCAGTGGTGGTAATTGGTGCCAAAGTTCGAGACGATCTATTCGCTGCATCCGAAACAGCAATCGGTACCGATATTCGGATTCGGGGTAAACGTTATCGGGTGGTAGGGGTAATGGAGCGGAAAGGGTCTGTCGGGCTGCAAGATATGAATGATATGGTGTATCTGCCCCTAACTAATATGTCTGCTGAAATTGTCGGTAATAATGCCCTCACAGGTGTGGCGGTTAATGGGTTTTGGCTAAAATCGAGCAATCCCGACCAGCTCGAAGCAGCGGAATTTCAAGTAACGAATGTGTTACGGCTGCGCCATGATATCCGCCCGCCCAAAGAAGATGATTTTCGCGTCACCAATGAAGTCGATCTAATTAAGACTTTCACGAATATTATGGGATTGTTGACGCTGATGGTCACAGCGATCGCCGGAATTTCGCTAGTCGTCGGCGGCATTGGCATCGCGAATATTATGCTGGTATCAGTGATGGAACGGACGCGGGAAATCGGTCTGCGAAAAGCTGTCGGAGCAACGAGTGGAGCCATTCTAAATCAATTTTTGATGGAATCGATTGTCATTTCGAGTATCGGTGG
Organism: Chamaesiphon sp. VAR_4_metabat_408; assembly: GCA_031422115.1. Lineage (GTDB taxonomy): Bacteria > Cyanobacteriota > Cyanobacteriia > Cyanobacteriales > Chamaesiphonaceae > Chamaesiphon. The sequence goes on from JANOPX010000315.1 coordinate 918, forward strand.
TGCGATCGGGATTGGGTTGGGTGTAGCGATCGCTTTCGCCGCTGCTACGATCTTCAAATTCCCCTTTGTGGTGTCGCTATTATCAGTGGTGGTGGGTTTTGTCCTTTCGCTGATTGTTGGGGTGTTAGCGGGCGGTATTCCTGCTCGTAATGCGGCAAAGTTAGACCCGATCTTGGCACTACATGGGGATTAAATAACGATGGCAAGTATGATTTCACTCGAAGATATTACCAAAACCTATCACTTGGAATCGCTGGAGGTGCCAGTCCTCAAAGGCATTAATTTGTCGATCGAGGAAGGCGAATACGTCGCGATTATGGGTGCATCAGGTTCGGGTAAATCGACCATAATGAATATTATTGGTTGTCTCGACAGGCCAAGCAGCGGGCAATATTTTTTAGCAGGGCAAGATCTAACCACGCTGGATGATGATGAACTTGCAGATATTCGCAATCAGTATATTGGGTTTGTGTTTCAACAGTTCAACCTCTTACCAAAACTCACATCCCTCTCGAATGTGATGCTACCGATGATTTATGCCGATGTCGATAAGTCCCAACGAATCGAACAAGCCACAGACGCATTAGTCCAAGTCGGCTTGAAAGATCGTATCCAGAACCGTCCCAATCAACTCTCAGGCGGACAACAACAGCGGGTGGCGATCGCCCGTGCTCTAGTCAATCATCCTGCTCTAGTCCTGGCAGACGAACCGACTGGGGCGTTAGATTCTACCACCTCGGAGGAGATTATGAATCTGTTGACAGAGTTAAATCAACAAGGTACGACGATCGCGATCGTTACTCATGATGCCAACGTTGCAGCCAGAACAAAACGGATAATTCGGATGGTGGATGGGGTAATTGTTGAAACGAACTAACCCCGCCCGCGATTGGGTTTGCAATCTACAAATCCGATCGATTCACTATCTAGATAACCAGCTAAAGCCATCTCTATCAACGCCTCAACTGGATAGTTAATTTCAGCCGCTCGATCTATAAATGCCGTTCTAATCCGCTCTGGCAAATTTGCCAGGATCGCTTGAGCTGCGTTAGGTGTAAGTTGTTCTAAAGTCTTCGATTGCATAGCTTAACGCTCCATCGGAATCTTAACGTTGTATGGCGGCTCGGTTGCTCTGAGCAAAATGGCTTCTAGTTCCAATAATAACGCTGAATTTCCCCATAAATCCAGTGTTTCAATTGCAATCTTCACATCGTTAGCAATGTAGAGATCGAGCCACGCCCAAGTAAATGCTTTGTGCCCCCCTTTAAACCGCGTACTAAGATTATTCGTCTTGCCTAAATAGAGAAGTCCATCTGTTCTGTGACGAATTGCGTAAATACCAGCAACAGCAGGTAAATGATTGAAATTTAGATCTATTTCCGAACATCGCTCGAATTCCATAAATGCTAATCTGTCGAGAATTTCTCGCGCCTGTTGCTGGGAATTGGTCATTATTTCGACTATGAAAACAGATCGGCATCAACTAAATATTAACATTACATGGATGAGATCTTCCTAAATAATTTTGGATTGAATATATCTCCTACTATTGACTCGATCAATCGTCCTAGAAATCACTAATTTGATAGATGCTGGCAGCTAGATTGAGTTGGTAAAATATTAATATAAGTAAGTAATTTATATTAACATGAAACTTAATAAACTCATTGTTGTTTTACCAGTAATCTTGGCTAGTCTACTAGCTAATGAAGTTAAGGCTCAGGTCAAACAAAACCGATTGCGGAATACACTTACAGGCGCAGATAGTTGTTTAGACATTATCGAAGATGGTAAAAATAATCGATTGACGATGACTAAGTGTGCCAATATCGCTGGACAACGCTGGAGCATGACAGGTAGTGAAAAGAATCCTCAAGCTTATCGCCTACAGACTCCATTTACAGGTACGGATAAATGTCTGAATATTATTAATGATGGTGAAAATAATAAAGTAACAATGGCTAAATGTAGCAACCTACCTGGACAACTCTGGACTGTTACACCGAGTAAGACAGTTCCTGGTAACTCTGGCTATTATTTTGTGACAAATGCACTGACAGGTGCGAGTAATTGTTTGAACGTTCTCAATGACGGTAGAAACAATCAACTGACG
>JANOPX010000316.1:0-3402 GCA_031422115.1 Chamaesiphon sp. VAR_4_metabat_408
GTTGTGGACGGGGAGAGGGGGGGACTGGGGGACTGGGGGACGGGGGGACGGGGGGACGGGGGGACTGGTATTGCGTTGAAAGGATGTGGGGTAGCTCTTGCTCCCTCCCCTTTGCAAGGGGAGGGCTGGGGTGGGGTAAAACCAATACCGATCGTGGCTCAAGCGATCGAAAGCTACTGCAAAAATTGTTACTAACCCACACAGACAGAACTATTGCCATTCAGTCTAATCTATACATTGCTTGAATGCAGCACTGGGAGTCGAAAGCATCACTCGATCGGCTGATTTCTCGATCGGTTGTTCGATCGCTGACAAATAGGACTATATCTAGTATGGGCTAAGGGTGTTCAGCAATTTGTAGCTTGACTACTTACGATAATTAGCTGAGTCCGATCGCTGGTGCCGTCACGTAGAATTGGACGTATCGAACAACACTTGCTTCAACAGTGTATTTACTAGCTTCACACTAGTCAACTAAGTAAGAGTCGAATTCCGACCACACACATCAGTCAGTCGGTAGAGTCTTGGATTCATCCAGGGCCAAAATCGCTATGAGCAAAAGATAAGTTCCAGTATTTTGGGAGTTCAAAAATATGTTAGTCGCCAGTAAATCCTTAACCAGAACTGAAATCATCGCCCAAATTTGGGAAACGATGCCTATCGGAGCTGCGGAACCCACCGAGCCTAAAACACTGGCGAAACTAACAGAATTAACCAACTCTCTCATTGAACTAACAGGTAGAGAAGCATTAAGAGTCAATCCTTTCACCGAAGTATGCGATCGAAATATCGCGCTCTACAAACCACAAATCGCTAGTATTCTCAAAGATAAAGTAGTCCTAATTACTGGCGGTGCGGGATTTGTTGGTAGTAACCTTATCGCTCACCTCGGTCAATTTGGAGTCAAACGAATTGTCTCTATCGATATGGAAGATATCACTTCTAATGAAGGAAATGTTTCGATCGTTCACTATCAAGCTGATATCCGCGACTATCCAGCATTACAAGAAATTTTCAATTTAGAACAGCCCAATATCGTATTTCATCTAGCTGCTCAGAGATTGCCCGGATTGGCTGAAACTCAGGTTTATCAAACGATCAGTACTAATATCTTCGGCACCGAAAATATTATCAATCTTTGCGAAAAATATAATATTGAAGCTTGTATTTTCTCCTCTACTGGTAAAGCTTCTAGATATTACACGCCTGATGTGTATGCTGGCTCCAAAAAAGTTGCTGAATGGTTATTTAGCGACGGGTTAGAAACCAAAAAATCTCTATATGGCATTGTTAGATTTACCCATGTAGTTGAGAATAGTCCAATCAGTGCCGAACTCGATCGACGTGTCGCACAGGGTTTAGTTAGTTTGCACGCACCAGATCGTTTTACCTATGCTCAAAATGTCACTGAATCTGTATATTTACTCCTCAATGCACTCACAATGTTAGAGCGCGGTACTGCCAAACTATTTGCCGTTAACGATCTAGGTTGGCCAGTTAATACACTCAATATTGCTCTACATAAAATCGTCGCTGCTGGTGGTAATATTCCCCTCTATTTTAAGGGTGTACCCAAAGGTTACGAACAACATATGTTCATGGGTCATCTAGATTTGAGTGGCAAGAAAGGGATTGTCCCCATGCTCAATGTCCTCGAAATAGATGCGAGCTATCTATCACCTGCTAGAGATACAGTTATTTCCAACATTCACCCATTCTCATCTCAATTACTATCTAAATGTTTAGATCGAATTAAGCGAGCTAGTCTTTCCTCAGACATGGCTTTTAAAGCAGTCTTAAATAACACTGTCAAAGAAGTTGCTACCTCAATCTTCTGCTTGGCAAACCCATCCAAACTTATGGATATTTTGGGTTGGGGTATCGACCCTCAGTACTTAGTCAAGAGTGATGTCGATGCCAATTATTTTCATGACTTTGCTGAGTTGCTACTAGCTGGACTAAATCAGACAAACACTTTTAACCCCAATCTCCAAGTATCGCCCCAGACCTTCACTGCTCTTCAATATCTCAAAAATATTCCCTCCATGTCCAAAATTACTACATCCATCATCATGAAACTCAATCAGATTAAACTTGCCAAAACATCCGCCATCGCTCATCTTCCCGCAACAGTTAGACAAGATAAATCTACCGATCTCAAAAAAAAACCAGTGCTGGTATATGTAATAACTAAATCCGAACTAGGTGGTGCTCAAGGACATGTACATGACTTAATCAAATCTCTTCACAATGAGTATCAAATTCATTTCGTCGTTGGTAGTTTGGGTTGGTTGGCTGACAAGTGCGATGAAATGGGAGTTACCGTTCATCATTTGCCAAATTTAACCAGAAGTATCAACTTCATCAAAGATGTAACTGCTGTCAAAGAATTGGTTCAGACAATCGAGAAAATCAAACCAGATCTCATTCACGCTCATAGTGGTAAACCAGGTATCATCGCTAGATTAGCTGGAAAGATTTGTAATGTACCAGTTATATTTACTGCTCATGGTTGGGGATTCGATCCTAATGCCCCAAAACTGAGACGGAATATTGCCCTCGCTGCTGAAAAATTACTGGCAAAGTTTGCTACCAAAATAATTTGTGTGTCTGAAAGCGATCGTCAATTGGCAATCGATTTGGGAGTAGTTGAAGCCGATAGAGTTGTAACTATTCATAATGGAATCGATCCAGGTGTCGAGCTAACAGTCTCCACTGCAAACGCTAAGTCAACTCAGTTAATTATGGTCGCTCGTTTTAACAAACAACAGAAAGATCAAGTTACTTTAATGAAAGCAATCCAACAGATCGATCGAGATATTAATGTCTTGTTCGTCGGTACAGGCCCTGATTTTGAAGAAGCAAAAAATACTGCTAAAGAATTGGACATCTTATCAAAAGCAAGCTTTTTGGGCGATCGATTAGATGTTCCCCAATTACTGGCTCAATCACAAATTTTTGTCCTCAGCACACACTATGAAGGTTTACCCATTAGTATTCTAGAAGCAATGCGAGCTGGATTGCCAATTATCGCAACTAATGTCAATGGAATTCCCGAACAAGTTGTCGATGGTAAAAATGGACTTTTGGTCGAACGTCAAGATGTTGATGGCTTGGCTCAAGCTATAACTAACCTCGTCGATAACCCTACTCTCTGCCAAAAAATGGGATATGAAAGCATTGAGAAACTCCAAAGAGAATTTACTATCGATGAAATGGTTGCATCAACAAAGGCTCTGTATCAATCCGTGATATCTTCCAATGTGCAGTCAAATCCAGTCGCAACTGAAATGCGCTCGGCTGATGTAGCTTCTGTTTAGGCTCTGATTGGAAAGGAGAATTTAAGAATATACATATCTGTAGGTTGGGTTGAGCCTCGTTGGCGGAGCCTTTCGCCAACGA
>JANOPX010000317.1:0-6801 GCA_031422115.1 Chamaesiphon sp. VAR_4_metabat_408
ACTTTTCGATCGTATTGTTGAAAATAAAACGTTTAACCCATATATTTTAATGCTTGGCGTTCGCGTAGCGTACTGTAAGTAAGCGAACTATCTGCATGAATAAAGTTGGATACTTTATAGCTAGAATGAACATGCTAGGCATTGCCCACCAATACAATTATCGATTTGTCGGGATGGAAGAAGGCGGCGGGAACTCATAGCATCATTGTTGATGTATAATTAAGGCATCAAATATAGAAAGCTTTTGAACATCAAATATGATTCATAGCACCAGCACTCGCACCACGATCGCGTTACCTACGGCATTACTGGCTGCAACCGATCGAGCCGTAACAGATGGAAAGGCAAAGAGCCGTAATGAATTAATTGCTAGAGCGATTCAAAAAGAATTGGCACTGATTCGACGGGCGGAAATTGATGCCGATCTGTCTCAGATGGCTCAAGATACTGAGTACCAAGCAGAGGTATTGCAAATGGAAGCGGAGTTTGCCGTCGCTCAATGGGAAGCCTTGCAGACGATTGAGACAGCAATATGAGAAGAGGCGATGTTTATAATGTCAGGCTAGATCCGGTAGAAGGTTCCGAACAGGGTGGATCTCGTCCGATAATTGTGATTAGTCGTAACTCAATTAATACTAATAGCCCAACAGTATTAGCGATTCCCTGTACTACATATCGCCCTGGCAAACGAGTTTATGTGACTCAAGTTCTAATTTATGCCCCAGAAGGGGGCTTAATTGCTGATTCTATTGCTTTAGCAGAACAGGTTAGAATCTTATCAAAATCTCGGTTTGGTGACTATCGAGGTAGTCTCTCGCTCGCCTCGATGGAAAAGATTTCGACTGCTTTGGCTCTAGCAATGGACTTGCCGACACGGGAGGATTTTGATATTCAACAAGAGTAGAAAGGGTGATTTCTGTCTGCAATGCTTTAATCGATTTTGCACTCGCTAATTCTGCGTCATCATTCTCGGCATCTCTGTCGATAAAAAATGTGGCTAATTGTAGCGACCTGCAATAGTAATCACTCAGGACTGCAATCATCGCAAAATTGAGACCACATTAACTGCAACTATCCGGTCACTGCGCCAATAATTGACGGAAATACAATCTTTTCAACACCTGTTTGTTTAGCAGCATTTAAAACAGGAGTAATTTTGTGGATATCTGCGATAGCGAAGCGCTGCCTTGAGCAGGTCGCAGGTGGACGCACTAGAAAGAGTTTATTAATTCCAGCGAAAGCATCAGCGAAAGTATCAGGATTAGTAAAGTCGAAGGAAACACAGCGAACTTTATGACCGAAACTCTTTTGAGATTCGATCGGATTTCTAACTGCTGCGGTGACAGGATAGTCTAGCTCGGAGAGTAAACGCACCACTTCTTTTCCGACATTGCCCGTCGCTCCTATTACTAAAATATTGCTAACCATGAGAATTTATCCTTTTTAGATCTACTGCTTCCTAAACTGGGATTACTCGATCTATTTATTATATTTCTAAAACATGAGGAAGTTGTGAGTTTAACACAGCCTTATAAGAAGATGAGTTCTGATTTTGATGAAAAACCTGACTTAAATCAGGTTTGCAAAAATCTACTGTATTTATACAGAAATCAATAATATTTCATCTTTATCTTTAAATTATTCCATCTATGTCTTTAGACAGAGGTTTTTATGAGGCAGATTGATTTAACTAAAGATAACGTCAATTACTTCTATCGATCGAATAGAACTAAACAGGTAAAAACTTATCTCACTAGCGTTGGCGCAGCCTAGTCTTCTTCGAGAACGAGACGCTAGGCGTTGGCAACGCCTGCGACTCCCGCGCTTACGGAACGATAATCGGATTACTAGCAGTAATCTCCATGGCACCCAAGTCTGAAGCGATGAGTGCAAATAGTCAGCCGTCGCTTTAACAACTAGCCGGAAACCTCCACTCCCAAATTAGTTTCTAAATCGGCGAATGGGGTTACACTCGGAGTGAAGAATGGCAGGATCGAAGTCTGTCGAAATCGTCCCAATGATTTCCCCAGCGTCTTTTATTCTCACTTCCAAAAATCAAACTTTAGTTACCACTGAAAAAATTATGTCTTACTTTTCAAAACTAAATCGGTTGTCAAGTTTAATAATCCCGATCGCTTGCGGTGCAATGCTAGTCGCAACGCCCAATAATGCTGTTGCCGACTCCACATCTTCTAGTAATTATCAAAATTCTTGCCGGAATATTCGGGTTAACCAAACAACTTTATCCGCACGATGTCGTCGAGTCAACGGTGGCTCTAGTACAACATCAATTCAGATTCGAGGCATTGAAAATCGAGATGGAAATTTAAGCTACCTTTCAGGTGCAAGTGATTCTAGTAATTATCAAAATTCTTGTCGGAATATTCGGGTTTACGAAACAACTTTATCCGCACGATGTCGTCGAGTCAACGGTGACTACAATACAACGTCAATTCGGATTCGAGGCATTGAAAATCGAGATGGAAACTTAAACTATAGATAGATATCCAGGTCTAAATCCTGTAAAAAATGAGATGCTATGAGATGATACCGATCGTCATAGCATCTCATTTGCAGGTTATATTCCAATTGACGATCGATTTAACTAAATAGGGACTGACATGGTATATTGAATCGGTCTATCTAAAACAGTGGTGAAAATGGTTGCAACTTCGGCGTAAGTTAGAGCTAGTGTGACTGTCGGATTTCTGGCTGCTGCGGTGACAGTTTTATTCGTTTAATCACTCGATGATAAGTTAAGAACAGATTACCTCCGGTAGGCTTTGCCAACGATCGGCTTAAAATTTATCTTAAAAATTATAAACAAAATTAAATCTCATGTACTTAATAACTAATTTATAGTACAATAATCATGAATAATTCTAAGCCGTCTAAATCTAGCAACGGTAATTCTGCTCCTGGGCGAGAACGAGGCATCGTTCTATCGCCGCAAGGATGGCAGCGATTTCAAGTAGCTAAACATCAAGCAGAATCTGATGAAATTTGGGGCAAGCATTTTACCCAAGAAGATTTGAGCGATCGAACTGGACTTTCACTCAATACCCTCTATCGGGTACTCAAGCGCGAACTGGGAGTCGATCGGCAGTCGTTAGAATACCTATTTGGGGCGTTTGGGCTGGAATTGACGAAAGTAGACCACATATCAGCGATTGCTACATCTGAAGAGGCGGGTAGACAACGGGAAAATTCTCATCAGGATTGGGATAGTGCTGTCGATACATTGGTATTCTACGGGCGCGAGCGAGAACTGGTGCAACTATGGCAGTGGATTGTCTGCAATCGCTGTCGCGTAGTGGGAGTTCTGGGAATGGAAGGGATTGGCAAAAGTTCGATCGCTCTCAAGGCTGCGCTCAAGATGCAATCTGAGTTTGAGATTGTCGTGTGGCGCAGTCTTACCCATGCACCATCATTGACAGATTTGCTATCGAGTCTGCTGAAATTTCTGATGCCGCTCTATGGTGAAGATCCGGTGATTCCCACCACCCTCAATGAAAAGTTCTCTAAGTTGATGGAATATCTGCGATCTCGTCGGTGCCTGTTGATGCTGGATAATGTTGAAATCATTTTAGATCCCCAACTGGTGGGACAATGGCGATCGGGCTTTGAAGCCTATGGACAACTACTCAAAACGATCGGCGAAACTTCTCACCAAAGTTGCTTGTTATTCACCAGTCGCGAACAGCCTAGCGAAATAAGGTTGATGGAAGGCAAGCAGGGGGTTTGTGTTTCGCTACCTTTGAGGGGACTTACCCCCGCAGATGGACACGCCATCTTTGACCAAAAAGGCGAATTTACAGGTACGACAGCCCACTGGCAGCAGCTCCTTCAGCACTACGGCGGCAATCCGCTGATGCTGAAAATGGTGGCAGCCAGCACCCAATCGCTGTTCGATGGTAGCATCGCCGAGGTTGTCGCCGATCTCGACTGCGGAATTTTGGTATTTGCAGACATTCGCGATTTACTCGATCGACAATTCCAGGGATTATCCCCAGCCGAACAGCAGGTATTGTTTTGGTTGGCGATTCATCATGAGCCAGTATCGATCGCCAAAATTCGTGAAAGTATTGTCGGCTTGACCCCTGAGCAGAGCATACCCAAACAACTAAACTCACTGATGCGGAGATCGATCGTCGAAAAAACAGATGGGTTATTCTATTTGCAGCCTGTGGTAATCGAGTATGTTACTCATTACCTCCGGTTGGCGTAGCCAATGATTTATTCAGCAGGTGTCTACTGAATTTGAAATATTTGGGCTGGGCGTGTAGCTTGAAATTCTTGGGTAGGGGCAATTCATGAATTGCCCCTACCCAAGGTTGTGACGATTGCAGATTTGTAGATTATTAAATTCTTATTCCTTACGATCTGTTTTTACAGGTGATGACATATCTATTTGGTGTTTGTTTAATTGGTGCAGGTTTCATGCTGGGTTTAACAGTTGGATAGCAAGAAACATAGACAACAGAATTATCTGTCCAAGTGAGTAAATAAGATTTGCTACCAAGCTTAGTCAATTCTGGTCGAAGGTTTGGTGCAGTTGCAACAGCTTTGAGGTTGGCTTGATGAAATGTAGCAATTCCCAAGGCATAAGCACTAATAATTAAGATCCAAGCTGTCGTTGGCGAGCCTACCGGAGGTAATCGTTTCATTGAAGTTTATCCAAAAGGGAAGGTCACGGTCTAAGGAATCCACTGTTGCTGATGAATCAAACAGCGACTTGCAAAGCTCTAGTTGCCGTTAGTGGTTGCCCCACAATTACCTCCGATTTACCGTCTCGAACCGCACTCCAAATCGCGTCAGCAATGTCTTCAGGCCGACTTACCCAAGGAGCTTGTACCATTGCCTGAAGCTGTTTGCGCCGCTCCTCAACCTGCGCCGCGTCTTGACCCCGAAAAATCGCTCGCTCCAAAAAATTGCTATTAATCACCCCAGGATGAACCGCACACACCTGAATCCCTCTAGGAGCGAGTTCCAACCGCAGTGTATCCGTCAAGCCCGTGACCGCATATTTACTCGCACAAAACGCTGTCATCTCCGGCACCGGGGTTGCGCCACCAAACGAAATAACATTGACAATCGATCCACTCCCCCGTGCTAAAAACTGCGGCAGCAAACCCTGAATCGTATGCACATAGCCCCAAAAATTGGTATCCATGACTCGATGCCAGTCATCAAGTGGCGTATACTGCATCAACCCAGACAAGTAGAATCCAGCATTATTTACGAGCACATCGACTCCGCCAAACCGATCGAGTGCCTTTTGAATCAGCATCTCCACCCGCTGTACGTCGCTGGTGTCTGTCGGTACCGCTAGAGCTTGGCGACCTTCAGCCCGCACCGCTGCGGCTACTTGTTCCAATCGCTCTGGCTGTCTTGCTGCCAAGATGACATCGTATCCATGTCGAGCAAACAGTAGTGCTGTTGCCTTGCCAGTCCCCTGCGATGCTCCCGTAATTAAAACGGTATTAGTCATAATTTTTGCTCCTAATTTGACGATCCAATTGTTCAGTTTCGCTGCACGATCGTTAATCGCCAAGGTGGTTTATCTCGATTTGAATCAGTTATCTCCATTATTCAACTTTCACCCGATTTAGACCACTCAAGAACTGTTGGCAACGGTTAGGGCTTGTAAAGAAACAACTTCATATTTTTAGACTGCAAGCTTTGTCTATGGGGAAAACTACCTCTCAAAACCATGAGCTTATTTTCTTGGCCGAGGCTGTGGCTTAGGCTCAAACTTAACGAATGGCCGCAGACCACAAACTGATTCTTTGTTAGCAACAGTCCTTTTCCACTGACCATTCCATTCACGGTTAACTGCTTTAGCGACGAGCGGACATTTAACTTTGGCATCAGCATTACTAACGATGGGACCAGTTTTAACATCTTTCGCACTAGCTTTAGTAGCTGCACCAAAAATAGCAGCATTGCCGATCGCCAACGTACTGAGCACTAGCAAGATTATTTTGGGCGTGGATTGAAAAAAATTCGTAGTCACGAGACTTTACCTTAAATAATTATTTGGAGAACTAACGGTGGTTTACCTAGATCTTAATCAGTTATCTCCATTGTGTAACTTTGATTCGATTTAGACCACGCAAGATCCCCCAGTTAAGACGCAAGTTAATTTTTCGAGCGAAATAGTGGCTAGAAGTGGCATGAATACTCAAGAAGTAATTTGGCTTGACAGTAGATCGATTTGCGATCCTAAACAGATTAGATCCGTTGATTTAGCCTCGATCCTTTGTGGGTCGAGTGTTGAGACGATCTATTAAAATTAAAGCTTAACTGGTGGATCTTGCGTGGTCTAAATCGAGTAAAAGTTGAATAATGAAAACATCGGGTGCAATGGATCGGCTAATTGATGAAATGTGAATTTTCCATAAGATTCAATTTTTTGACCAACCTCACGATCTCCAACTAATTATTTAAGGTAAAGTCATGACTACGAATTTTTCTCAATCCATGCCCAAAATAATCTTGCTAGTGCTCAGTACGATCGCGATCGGCAATGCTGCTATTTTCGTTGCAGCTACTCAAGCTAATGCGGAAGATATTAAAACTGGTCCCATCTTTAGTAATAAAGATGCCAAAAAAAAATGTCCGCTCGTCGCTAAAAAAGTTAACCGTAAATGGAATGGTCAGTGGACAACTATAAATAGCAAACAATCAGTTTGTGGCATGACGAAAAAGTAAATTGTCCAATACTAATCGATCTCTAAGAACTTTAGGATAGATAACCACATGTTGCAATTTAACAAAAAACTGACTACATTAGCACTT
>JANOPX010000318.1:0-64252 GCA_031422115.1 Chamaesiphon sp. VAR_4_metabat_408
GGGGGACGGGGGGACGGGGGGACGGGGAGAGGGGGAGAGGGGGAGAGGGGAGAGGGGGGACGGGGGGACGGGGGGACGGGGAGAGGGGGAGAGGGGGAGAGGGGGAGACTGGGAGACTGGGAGACTGGGAGACTGGGAGAAATCTAATACCCTCCTACTCTCCTACCCTCCTACCCCTGACCCCTCATCCCTCACCCCTAATGAAGAAAGTGACGAACGCCTGTAAACACCATCACGATGCCTAATTCGTTGGCTGCGGCGATCGAATCATTATCGCGCATACTACCACCTGGTTGGACGATGGCGATAATTCCGGCGGCGGCGGCGGTACGCACGGAATCATCGAAGGGGAAGAAACCATCACTGGCAAGGAATGCTCCGTGGGCGTGAGTTCCGGCTTGTTCGAGCGCAATTTTTGCAGAGCCGACGCGGTTCATTTGTCCCGCACCTACGCCGATGGTAGCGCGTTTTTTGGTGATGACGATCGCGTTGGATTTGACATGCTTGGCGACTTTCCAGGCAAATAATAGCTCGGCTAATTCTACTGGGGTGGGTTGTTTGGTGGTGACTACTTTCCAGTCGGTAGTGGATTCGATATTTTCGTCGGCGGTTTGGACGAGCATTCCACCTGCGATAATTTTGACATTATCTTTGGTGCCTGTCACCATATCTGCGAGGGTTAATACGCGGAGATTTTGCTTGGTGGCTAAAATTTCTCGTGCGGCGGGGGTACATTCAGGGGCGACAATACATTCGAGGAAAGTTTTCGTCATTGCTGTCGCGGTATCTGCATCGAGGGGGCGATTTACAGCGACGATACCACCAAAGGCTGATGTTGCATCGGCATTATAAGCTCTGTCGTATGCTTGGGCTAAAGTATCACCTAATGCTGTGCCACAGGGGTTATTGTGCTTGATAATTGTGGCGGCGGGTGTGTCGTTGAATTCGGCAATAATTCGTCGTGCAGCTTCTAAATCTACGAGATTATTGTAGCTGAGTTCTTTACCCTGCAATTTTACCGCTCCTGCCCAACCTGTGGGAGTCGTACCAGTTTGATACCAGGCTGCTGGTTGATGGGGATTTTCGCCGTAGCGGAGGGATTGGAGCAATTCGCCAGCAATTTGATATTTTGTACTTTCGCCTACTTGAGCGGCTAGATAGCCGGAGATGGCGGTATCATAAGTGGCTGTATGTTGGAAGGTTTCTAAGGCTCGTGCTTGACGAAATTCGATCGAGATTGCGCCGTTAGTTTGGGCATATTCTGCTAAATAATCATTGTATCGATCGGGATTGGATAGTACTGTCAAATGAGCGAAATTCTTGGCGGAGGCGCGGAGCATGGCGGGGCCGCCGATATCGATATTCTCGATCGCATCTGCTAGACTGACTCCAGGCTTGGCGATCGTCGCGGCGAATGGATATAAGTTTACTACGACTAGATCGATCGGTCGAATCTGCTGCTGTTCTAAATCTGCCAAATCTTCCGGCACATCTCGCCGCGCCAAAATTCCCCCATGAATCTTCGGATGTAGAGTCTTTACCCGCCCGCCCAAAATTTCCGGCGCACCAGTATATTCAGCTACCTTCATCACCGGAATTCCTTCGGCTTTGAGAGCTTGAGCTGTACCGCCACTGCTGACGATCTCGAAATCAAATTTTTCTACCAGTTGACGGGCAAAATCAATCAACCCTGTTTTGTCAGATACACTCAGCAGTGCTAAACGAGTCATATTTTAAATGAATGATGAAAATCTTGGGTATTGGTTAGTATAGCTGGAGCGGTACCATTTTGGATTTTGCGGATGTAAGGGAGTGTCCTTTGTTCCTAGGGTAAGTGGAGCATACCAAGCAGGATTTTGGATTGGGCAAACCATTCTATGCCTCGATTTTACAGTTGTCCTTCGGTCAAATTGACTAGATCTCCATCCAAAATCTAACATCTACAATTCAATATCCAGATATTCTGCTAGACGAGATTGGAGGATATCGATTAATTCTGGATCCATATATTGGTAGTCATCGGTGATGTGTAAAATAACTAATCGGGTATCGACCAGAAGATCGGGATAGTTGCGTTGGATAATTGCTGCATGGCGTTTTTCCATTACAAAAATATAGTCCGCCCAATTAATTAAACCAGGTGTTATTTTAACTCTTGCTTTGTCTGATGTACCTGCGGATTTGGCTGTATAAAGATCGCTATTTTGAAATAAAGCCTCCGCCGTCGGACTCCGCCACTGGTTGCGGCTACAGACAAATAATAACTGTTTGCGGTACATATATTTGGTTGAGAACTGGGAAACTAATCGGGTATCGATCGAAGATAAAATTCTACCTGAAAAACGACCTAAAATACAGTTAAATTCAACTTATAATTAATCGATTAAATTTTGTTTTGCCCACAGTGCTGCTTGAGTACGATCGCGCAATTGAAGTTTGGTTAGAACGTGAGTAACGTAATTTTTAATCGTACCTTCTGTCAGATTCAAGTTACCCGCAATTTCTCGATTATTATAACCTTCACGAATTAGTCGCAATACTTCTCGTTCGCGCAAACTAAGTTCGATGGGGGATTTAACGGCTAGTAAGGGATTGATTTGAGCGAATACTTTGGGTGCGATAGTTGGCCCTAATTGACTATAACCTTGTTGGAGCGAGCGAATCGCGATCGCTAGTTGTTCTGAGGGAGTACTTTTGAGTAAATAGCCTAATGCACCAGCTTGGAGCGATTGCCAAATATATTCATCTTCATCAAAAGTAGTTAACATCAAAATCCGCATCCAAGGGTAACGCTGATGAATAGTTTCGGTAGCCTCTACACCGTTACATAGAGGCATTCGGACATCCATCAAAATCACATCTGGCTGAAATTCGGTAGCCAGATCGATCGCTTCTAGACCATTTTGAGCTTGTGCAACTATACATAAATCCTCTTCTAAATTTAGTAATGTGGCTAAACCTTTCCGAAATAAATCTTGGTCATCAGCAATTAGTAGGTTTATCATTTAGAGACTAGAGGAATCGATAGAGAAATACAGCTACCAATAATGCTACTGCTTTTTATTTCCATTTGTCCGCCTAGTAATTGTGCTCTTTCGGTCATATTTCGCAGCCCAAAGCCTTGGTTGACTGCTGTCAGATCGAATCCATTGCCATTGTCTTTTAGTTCGATCGATAATCCCTCATCATCGTACCATCCCCTGAGAGATATTTCAGTAGCAGCCGAATGTTTTTGGATATTAGTCAAGCCTTCTTGCAAGATACAGTAAATCTGATGGCTGAGTTGAATTGGTAAAATGGGTAAGTCTAATTGGATGTGAATATTAAAATGTGGTCGAAGCCTGCCGACTAATGTTGGTAAAGATTGATTGAGATCGATCGGTTCTTGACGGATTTTTTGGACGGCGAGGCGGACATCTTGGAGACATTGGGTGGTGAGACTTTTGGCTCTGTCGATTGCATCAAATGCGGCTAATGGTTCCCGTTGGCTGAGTTTCTGAGCTAGTTCCAATTGAATATCTAAGGTGGTGAGACTATGCCCCAAAGCATCATGAATATCGCGAGAAATCCGTTTGCGTTCTAAATCTGCTGTGAGGGTTTGGATTTCTTTTGTTAATATTTCTGCCCGCAACCGACTACGCTGTTCGGATACAAATATATGACTCAATAAAACGCACAAAATACTAATTCCTATATAGGAACTAAAGTTGTATATCGCTAACGCTTGAACTGTCATATTTACGACTATTCCATTCTGCGCGTTACTCGCAATAATATTGGGGTAATTTAACATCAAGCCACTAATGAAAGCGATGCCACTGATAATTACCACCGAGATGGCATGACGTAGAGGTAGAAAAAAAGAGAACTTAACAATAGTCCAATAAAATAATATCCACGAACCATCACCCTGCACTTCGATCGCAATCATTGCGGACATTGAAAATAAGGCATATAACGATCGGATTTTTATCGATCGATCTAAGGGAGTCGTAAAACTGAGTAAGACTACTATTGCACAAAAAATCGTAAAATATAGATTGTTCAAATTTAGTTTTAAAACATATATGCTAACCAAGTGCATAGCGATCGATACACTCAATAGAGTTAGTTCGATTCGCTGAATTGTCCTAAACATCGAATGAGTAGTGGGATCGAAAAAAATCATCGCTTTATGCAGCCTCATCACTAATTAGACAACCATCTTCCATCTTGATAATTCGATCGGCTACATCCAAAATTCGATTATCATGAGTCACCATTAAAATCGTACAATTTTGCTCTTTGGCTAATCTTTGCATCAGATTAACAACTTCCCGCCCAGACTTACTATCTAGAGCGGCGGTGGGTTCGTCGGCGAGGATGAGTTGGGGCTGGCTGACGAGGGCGCGAGCGATGGCTACACGCTGTTTCTGACCCCCAGAAAGGAGATCGGGGTAGTAATTAGTGCGATCGCCCAAACCGACGGCGGTAAGGATGTTTATGGCGCGGGTTTGGCGATCTTTGATGTGGGGATGGAGTCTTAGGGGCATACTGACATTTTCCCAGGCGGTGAGGCTTTTGAGCAGGTTGTGTGCTTGGAAGATGAATCCGATTTGGCTGCGGGTTTTGACTAGTTGGGTTTGGCTGGCTCCGAGGAGTTCGGAGTCGAGGATTTTGAGGCTGCCTGTTTGCATCGATCGTAATGCGCCAATTAGGGTCAGGAGGGTGGTTTTACCGCTCCCTGAAGGCCCTGTGAGGATGACGATTTCTCCGGCGGTGATTTGGAGATTTATGTCGGTTAGGACGGGGATTTGGAGGTTTCCTTTGCCGAAGCTGTGGTGGAGGTTTTGGATTTGGATGGCTGGCATGGTTAGTTAGAAATAAGGATTTAATAATATACATATCCGTAGGTTGGGTTACGAGGCTCAACCCAACCTACCAGTTAACTCAGGTTTTTTAATCCAAAATCCAAAATCCAAAATGGCATAATTAATAGAAAGTCAAAACACATCAGCAGGATCGGCGGCACGGAGCTTATTTGAGGCGATCGCGGCGGAAATTAGGCACATTGCTAGTGTTAGGATGAATACTGTTAGGGCTAGATTTATGGTCATGATTAATTCTAGGCGGGTGAGATTTGTGAGTAGCTGATACATGCCTAATGTGGCGATGAATCCAGGGATATAGCCGAGGATGGCGAGGAGGATTGCTTCTTGGAAAATGACGAGGAGCAGCGAACGATTGGAATAACCGATCGCTTTTAAAGTTGCATATTCGGCGAGGTGGTCGCTCACGTCGCTGTACAATACTTGATAGACGATCGCGACTCCGACGATAAAACCCATCATTGCCCCAAAATTAAAGATGGTACTGCTGGGATTTTCGTCTTGAAATTTTAGTTCTTTGGCTTTTAATTCTGGATGGGTGAGTACTTGAATTCCAGGTACATTTTTCTCTATACCACTTTTGAGGGCGACTAAATCTGTACCAGGTTTGACGCGAATGATGCCTAATGCTACTTGTTGAAGAGAATTAGCTCCAAAGATTTCGGCATAGGTAAGTTCGCTGGCGATAATATTACCTTCGCCGAGAAAGAAGGAGGAACCGAGATTGAATAAGCCATTAACTACTAGTTTGCGGTTATTTAGCATCGCTGATGCTGTGGATTTGGCTGTCATGTCTGCTAAAATTGGCCCCAATTCTGGACGAGATAATCGATCGAACAAAATTGTAAATGGTTCGCTCAAGTTGGACTGCTGCTGGTTGATTTCCGGTAGATCGAATGCTTGAATGCGCGGATTGTAGGCAAAGATGCGGGTGGCATAGGAAATTGTTTCTTTGTTATAAGCCCAAGTGCCGATGTTGACATATAGTGGTTCGGCGGAAACAATCCCATCAAAAGCCGCAGCTTGATAGAGCCTGGTGCGATCGAATGTAGCAGCACTAATAAATTTAGCATCGGGATTCATTAGAAATAGATCGCCTTGTAAATGTTTGGGTAATAAAATTGCCCCGCCACTGAATAACTCGACAAATCCCAACTGCATAAAAATCAACACATTAGCAAAGGCAATCCCACCCATTGCTACACCCGTTCGTACTTTTTGATGAGATAATTGTGCCCAAGCTAATGGTCTTTCTATTTGGGCGAAAAGTTTCTTCATTTTTGTAAAGGCAAACGCACGCGCACCTGCATATTTGTCAGCTTGGCGACTTTGGGACTATCTGTGGGTGAGATCTTAATTTTGATAGTTACAACTCTAGTTTCTTTATCCGTCGCTGGATTTGCACCGCCTGGATCCTGAGTTTGTTTGCGCCCGACTTGCAAACCAATTTGTTCTACAGTACCCTGCAATTCTCCATTAAAACTACCATATTCACTGGTAATTATCGCCGATTGATTGGCACGAATTTTATTGACATCTATTTCAGCAATCTCTGCTAATACATACATTTTATCTGTTTGAGCTAGTTCGACAATACCTTGGGTTGTATTTACTTGTTCGCCTATGCGGGTATTGATTTTAAGAATTTGACCATCTACAGGTACCCGCACTTCGGCATCTTTTAGGATGGCTTGTTTTTGCTCGACGGCGATTTTAGCTTTTTCTAATTGGGCTTGGGCAATTTGGACATCTGAAGGACGAATTTCCCTAAGTTCGGCTAATTTAGCTTGCTCTTGTTGAATTTCAGCGGTGAGAGTTGCAATCGATCGAGTTAATTCGGCTTGCTTCTCTTTGACTGTCGATCGAATGGTTAATAGTTCAGTTTTGATTCGCCCCGATTGCGATCGAGTTTCCAGTTTTTTCTCTTCCAGATTTGCCCTAGCAGATGCTAAATCTTCGATCGCCTTATCCAATTGAGTCTTGGTATCTATTCCCCGCTCGCGAGCAAAAGCTTGAGCAGAAGTTAGTTCTTCCTTAGCTTTATCCAATACCGACTTACTGATACCCCCCGATTGATATAATGTCAATTTACGCTGATATTCTGCCCGCGCATTCGTCAGTTTAGCTTCACTTCCAAGGGTGTTATTACCCGATTGGTTAAATTGACTGCGACGACGATATTCAGCTTCAGCATTTGCGAGTTTTGCCTTCGCCGTCAATAAGCCGATCCCATCTCGATCGGATTGTACCTGACGTTGGTAATTTGCTTCCGCATTCCGCAATTGCGATTTCGCCCCAATCAAAGCCGCTTCCTGTTGCTTCCGCGTACTCGTCAATTGTGCCTGGAGCCGAACGATAACGGCATTCTGCGCCGCGATTTGGGACTTTTTGACATCTCCATTACTCGCTCTGATTAGCTCTACCTGACGCAATTTGACATCAGCCAGAGCATCCCGCAAATCTGCCTGTTTGCGATCGATCCCCTGTAAAATAGCAATCACCTGATTCTGCTTGACTCGATCGCCTTCCTTTATCAAAATTCGATCGACTCGACTATCCTGAGCATTCGCCACCGAGAGCTTTATCACCTCTCCATCTGGCTGAATCCGCCCCAAAGCCACCACAGCATTAGGTTTCGCCGGAACGATCGGAGCTGGTTTCTGCTGCGCTATTCCAGAAGCACAACCACTGAGCAGGATCGCCACGCCACAAATTGTCAGCACAAAAAAAGGTTTCATGCTCCAAGAATAACTCATGAGGTCGATCGATGACTACTCGCAGAGGTCATAACTAATTTATGACTTTAGTCACTTATCTCTTAATATGGTTCGGTTCGCCACCGATTAAAATCCTTGCTCGTGGTGCAAAGTCCGTCTAAAGCTGTACTAAAAGTTTTTAGCTTAACCGAAACGTATTGACTTATCTCTTAATTCCAGTCTTCTTGCTCTTGATATTTTCGCGCTTTTACTTGATAGATTTGTTCGCGGTTGTGTAGCTCGCGGGTTTTTACAAATAGTTCTTCTTCGGTGAGTTGCCATTTGACTAATAATCGATCGAGTAGTTCTTGGATTTCTTTGGCACCAGGAAAACCTTTGTAGCGAATCCGCAGTCGAGCGAGTTCGGCTAATGCAATCGATTCATTTGGGTCACTTTCTAATAATAGATCGATCGCTGCTCGATCGATCTTTTCCTGTGGATGTCGCTGAGGTAATCTAGTTTCTTCTGGCATAGGTGAGGGGTGTAGTCCACGTAGGTGAACTTTGACTATAAGGTATTGTTGAATCCAGGTATGAAGCATAGATTTTGCCCTCACCCCCAACCCCTCTCCCAAGCTTGGGAGAGGGGAGTAAGATCCGATCCCCCTTCTCCCAGACTTGGGAGAAGGGGTTAGGGGATGAGGGCTAATCATGCCTAAATCGCCAATTAATCTCGCTGATTGGCGCGTAGTTGTCCACAAGCGGCAGTTGCACCCAAACCTTTAGAATAGCGCACGCTGACGGCGATATGACGATGTTCTAGCGCATCGACAAAGGCTTTGATACTGCCAGCTAAAGGACGTTCGTAATCAGCATCCTCGATCGGATTGTAAGGAATCAAATTAACATGAGTTTGGAAGCCGCGCAATTGACTCGCGAGTTCTACTGCATGTGAAGGTCGGTCATTTACCCCAGCAAGTAGAATATACTCAACACTAAGCCTTCTCCCAGTAATTTGGACATAATCGCGACATTCAGCCATCAATTCGCCAAAGGGATAATTGTCAGCAGTGGGTACCAATTCAAGCCGAAGTCTTTGATTTGGCGCGTGTAGACTGACAGCTAAAGTGACTTGAAGTTCGTGTTGGGCGAGTTGGTGGATTTTGCCAGGAAGCCCCACAGTAGAAATGGTAATCGATCGCTGAGAAATTCCCACATCATGGTTGAGACATTTTACCGCTTTTACCACATTATCTAGATTTGCCAGCGGTTCGCCCATGCCCATAAATACGACGTGACTCACCCGCTCTTTGAAATCTTCCTGCACCATCAAAACTTGATCGATAATCTCATGAGCCTGGAGATGACGCATAAATCCGCCTTTCCCAGTGGCGCAAAAAGTGCAAGCCATCGCACAACCAACTTGAGAAGATACACAGACAGTCAGGCGTTTCGCGGTGGGAATCCCGACAACTTCGATGATTTGTCCATCCTGAAGTTTGAGCAGATATTTTACCGCTCCATCTGATGATACCGATCGATGGTGGATCGTAGAACGTCCGATCGGAATATCTTTGACTGTTTCTCGCCACTGCTTGGAAAATACGCTAATATCTGCCAGAGAGTGCGCCCCCTGCTGATAAATCCATTGATACAATTGCTTACCGCGATAGGCGGGTTGATCGTGTGCCTGTACCCACTCAGTCAACTCTGCTAAACTCATACCCAATAGTGGGGCGGCAGATGTTTGGGTAGTTTGGGCAAGAGGCTCTGAGATAGTGACTGACATGGTGGGAATAGGTATGATGGTGGGACGATCGATCGTTAGTGATATTCGTAGGTTGGGTTGAGCCTCGTAACCGAGAGCCTTTCGCCTCGAAATAACCCAACGCTCTAGGGATGTTGGATTTCTGCTGATAAGACGATAAGTGTAACAGAAATCATCTTCCAATGATGTAGTTAAGCTTTTGCCCACAATAAATCGAGATCGTATTCAGTTAAAATCTTATCTGCTGTTACTAATGTCATCGCCTCGATTTGCGCTTGCGCCACCAGGATTCTATCGAAAGGATCCCTATGTAATAAGGGCAATTTTGCTACTTGGCAAGCATGAGGGAAAACAATATCCAGATACTTTGCACCCAATAATCGCATTCGGCTAGCAATATAAATATCGACAGGTTCGGGTAATGGTAGCTTCCCAATCCCCACTTTAATCGCAATTTCCCATGCACTCGCCACTGAGAAGAAAATTTCATTATCTAAATCGATAATCTGTTCGATTGCCTTTGAATTCAATCGCTCCGGCTCGGTAAACCACCAGAGCAGACATTGAGTATCCAACAACAGCTTCAAACTTCTTCCCCCTCGAAAGCCGCGAGTAATTCTGCTGGTAAGTCTGCATTAAAATCAGCAGGAACTTGGAATAATCCTCGATCGCAACCCATACTACTACGTCTATCAAAATGATGGGGGATAGGCACTAATTTCGCCACAGGCACCCCACGATTGGCAATGACGATTTCTTCTCCCAACTCTACTCGTTGAAGCAACTGAGACAAATGAGTCTTAGCTTGATGAATGTTGACCGTATCCATATCTAGTTTAGTTTACAGACTAAGCTAAGTTTAGCCTAAGTTGACTTGATTTGACAGGCCATGCTTGGATCCGATCGAGTTAACTTGCTGTTGTACTAGTTAGAATCGCCATATTTTAGTTTACAGACTAGGCTAAATATAGCCTAACTTGACTTAGTTTATAGATTAAATATTGCTCGTTGCTATAATTTACTTCATACCAGCAAATAGTTGGTTCGATGCCCGATCGGCTCTTCACAAATATCGGTAGATCGCATATGATAAGGCAGTCTAAGTATCCTAGACAAAATTGTTGACTTATCTTATATAGATCGCCCATGAAACCTAAATTTTTATTCGCACTACTAGTTATCAATGGCTTAGTCTCGATCGGTAGTGATTCTGTTATCGCGGCGACACTCAAGATCGATCGAGATGCGATCGATCTTGGGGAAACTATCTCCAAATTAATCGATCTCCACCCAGATGCCCATTACTTAGTCGAACTTGCTGTCAATCGCGCCTCGATTGCCAACAAATGTGTTGTAGATCTGGATGCTAAAGATGTGAATTCTTCCGATAAAGATATTTATCAAAGGGGTAGACTGCCCAAAGAAAAATCTAACCCAGATCTTGCTCAACCTCAGCCCCAAAACAGCCAAACCGAGAAAAAATCCAGCCCCGATGCTGCCATTGCTCCAGAAGTTGTGCCAAGGGCGAGAAGATTGATGGGAGCAAGAGGTTAATTAGTAATTAAGATCGTACATCGATTGAGATTGGTTATTATATTTATGAGTCGAATTCACGATCGATCCTATGTCCTAGTGGCGATGTAGATATGGAAAATGCGAGTATTTTTGGGATCGTGGTAGGCGAGCCTGAATCACCCGAAGTAGTCTATCTCGATCGCACCATCCCAATTTCACCAGAGTTATTAACCCTCGATGCACCTGTCAAATCTAGAGAAATCTTTCGCATTTCTGCCACCTGTATAAAACATGATTGTCAGCATTTTGATGATGCTAAATGTCGTCTCGTCGAGCGAATAGTAGCCAATCTACCCAATGTGGTAGATGTGATTCCAGCCTGCATAATTCGATCGGAATGTCGATGGTGGAATCAAGAAGGAAAATCGGCATGTTTGCGTTGTCCCCAAATAGTTCGAGACAATCCGATGGCTACCGAACATCTAATTAATCTAAGTGAGCCAAGAGCTGAGAATTGAGATTTCATAGCGCACTTCCCGACTTATTACTTATTACTCGATCGAGTTCTTGCATCCCTGCCAAGCAGAACACCCTAACTACTGCTAAAATGATGGTTTACTGCCTGAAAGTGACAATCATATGAGTAGTAGACCGATCGGCATTGACTTGTTTGCAGGGGCTGGGGGGATGTCTCTGGGTTTCGAGCAAGCTGGATTCGATATTGTTGCTGCGGTAGAAATCGACCCGATTCATTGCGCGACTCACGAATATAATTTCCCCGATGCTACCACGATTTGTGCCAGTGTTATCGATCTTACAGGCGATGAAATCCGCCGCCGCGCCAAATTAGGTACCAAGGATATCGACGTTGTATGTGGTGGTGCGCCATGTCAAGGTTTTTCCCTGATGGGTAAACGAGTCTTTGAAGATCCGCGCAATCAATTAGTATTTCATTACGTGCGGTTGGTAAGAGAATTAAATCCCAAATATTGCGTCTTTGAAAATGTCAAAGGTTTAACTCTGGGGAAACATGCTCAGTTTTTAGCAGAATTGATTGCAGCTTTGGATGAGGTTGGTTATGATGTGTTGACACCATATCAAGTATTAAATGCAGCCGATTATGGAGTACCTCAAGATCGTCGTCGGCTATTTTTGATCGGTACTCGCAAAGGTTTGAAATTACCAGAGTATCCAACCCCAAATCGAGATAGAATTACAGTCTGGGATGCGATCGGCGATCTACCTGATGCCGATCGTTTTGATGCACTATGGAAGAAAGATTTTGTGTCATTAGAATGGGATACAACTAGTACCTATGGCAGAAAATTACGCGGATTAAATCCAGATCCTGAAGATTATAGTTATCAACGTAATTTCTCATCTCACCTACTTACTTGTAGCTTGCGTACCGAACATACCCCGTCTTCAAAGCATCGATTTGAAAGTACACTTCCAGGCAAAACCGAATCTATTAGTCGATTTCGGAGGCTGGAACCAAATGGGCTTTGTAACACTCTCCGAGCTGGTACCGATAGTGCTAGAGGCGCACATACCTCACCTCGCCCAATTCATCCCTTTTTAGCCAGGGTAATCACTGTGAGAGAGGCGGCTCGGCTCCATTCCTATCCCGATTGGTTCCGGCTTCATTCTACAAAATGGCATGGTTGTCGCCAGATTGGAAATAGTGTTCCCCCACTACTAGCGCGAGCCGTAGCTAGTGAAATTATTAGAGCTGCAAATATTAAACCATCAAAGCCAAGAAAAATACTAAATCTAGGTGAAGATCGGTTGTTATCTTTGGATATGAGTAATGCCTCAAAACACTTTAATGTACCAAAAGATACCATCGCTCAAAGACTGCGGAAAACACCCGATCTTGAAGTAAATTTACCAGAAGAAGTATCTACCAGCTCCAAAACAACCGCAGCTTAATCGATACCAACGACAAACAAAACGATCTCCGTTTATACTGAAAACGCTTAAAAATTAAACTTTCTAGAATTACCACAGATCCAAAGGCTTCTCCAAGAAGTCGGGGATCTGAATCTCTAGCCAATCGATTCGCTTTCTTCCAGTCTTTAGCCGTTTGCAGTATACTCAAAAAAAGCATCAAATCACTTAGTAATACAGGTTTTAAGCTTTTGGCTTAAAGATGATTAGTCGTCAAGATCTTGGCGTTCTAATCGCTCAACCCGACGATTTAAGCGTCGGATCTTGCGCTCATTACTAACCAAATCAACGTTTAGATCGTCTACATTTCGTTGATAAGCGGCAAATGTATTGCGAATTACGACCGAAACACCACCTTCGATACTATTGACCTTGTTTTGTAGGCTGCTGATATCCTCGCGTGTAGCGTTAACATTCTGCTCCACGGCGGAAAGTTTCTGCTCGATCCCAGATACCTTTTGTTCGACAGTAGCTATGCTTTGCTGCATAACTGTCATATTTTGCTGCATGACAGTCATGCTTTGCTGCATGACTGTCATGTTTTGCTGCATGGCACCCATTCCTTGAATGACTTGGGTGAGCTGAGATTCAATGCGAACGCGCAAGCGCACCCCCAAGGGTGGTCGAAACGTTCTTCAGACATAATAGAGATATGTATTAGAAAAATTTGTTTGCAGGTAATCCGCTAGTTCTAGCTAGCGGATTATCTATATTTTATCAAAGAGCTGCGAAATCCGCAGCTTTGGCTTTCTTCGCAGCAAGAGTTACGACAGCTTTGTCTAAGGAGCGTCCATACTGTTGCGTCGAAGTTTGACCATGAAAAATCCATCCATGTGATGACGATGGGGCCAAACTTTTAGCCAACCAGCATCATCTATCAGGTTAAATAAATAAGAATCAGTCGGTGGTAATTCGATTCTCCACTCAGAATTAGTTTTTAAAAATGTTTCGATGATGGCTTCATTTTCTAGCGGATGCACCGTACAAGTA
Organism: Chamaesiphon sp. VAR_4_metabat_408; assembly: GCA_031422115.1. GTDB lineage: Bacteria > Cyanobacteriota > Cyanobacteriia > Cyanobacteriales > Chamaesiphonaceae > Chamaesiphon. Next base: position 13,788 of record JANOPX010000318.1, read on the forward strand.
GCGTAGACTAAGACTCCGCCAGGTTTTACCCAGGTAGCGGTATTAGCGAGTAGTTTTGCTTGCAACTGCGCGAGTTCGACGATTTGCTCTGGTGTTTTTTGCCATCTTGCGTCGGCGCGACGGTGGAGTGTCCCCAAACCAGAGCAGGGTGCATCTAATAATACTCGATCGGCAATACCGATTAATTCATTCAGTCCGCAGCTATCACCCGTGACGATTTTAACGTTGTCCAATTCTAGTCGATCGAGATTTTGTTGCAATTTCTTCAGGCGCGAAGCTGTTTTATCTACTGCCAAAACTTGCCCGCTATTACCTACTAGTTCGGCGATGTGAGTCGTCTTTCCACCTGGAGCCGCACAAGCATCGATAATTGTTTCCCCTGGTTGTGGCGCGAGTAAATGGGTGACGAGTTGAGCACTACTATCTTGAATCGTCCACCATCCCTCTGAATAACCAGGTAACTGGTTTATTGCCCCCATATTACTCACTAATTGTAAGCCTTGGGCAAGACCATCGATCGATCTAACTTCGATTCCAGCGGTATGAAATATGTCGATCGCGTCATTCAATCCAACTTTAGCAGTATTCACTCGCAGATCTATCGTGGGTACTTGATTGAAAGCTTCGCACAATTGTTCGGTTTCTACCTCACCTAGTTCTGACACCCAGTGAGCCACCAGCCAGTCAGGAAAGCTATACAAAGTACCCAAACGACCGATCGAGTCTAAAGGTAATTCCAACACCTCTTGCTGGTCATCCCGCAGTCTGATATATTGCCGCAATATCCCATTTACGACCCCAGCTAATCCAGTTAGTTTATTAGTTTTGGCGAGTTCTACCGTCGTATTAACTGCGGCTGAATCGGGGATACGATCGAGATACCGCAACTGATATAATCCCAACCGTAATAGTTGACGCAAATTTGGCGGTTGACGATGTGCTGGTTGCTTGGCTAATCGATCGATTATCCCATCCAAAGTTCTTCTGCGGCGGACTATTCCATGTACGAGTTCGGTAAATAAATTGCGATCGACTCCCGATAATTGAAACTTAGTTAATAATCGATCGACTACTATATCTGTAAAGCTGCCAGTTTCTAAATCTTGTAAGGCAAATAAGGCTATTTGACGAGGATCGGTCATTGATGAGGGGTGAGGGATGAGGGGTCAGGGGTCAGGGGTCAGGGGTCAGGGGTCAGGTTAAATTATTACTTATTACTTATTACTTATTACTTATTACTTATTACTTATTACTTATTACTTATTACTTATTTTGCCCCTGTTAAAAATTTGGCGTAACTCCATCCCAATTAAAGTCGTTTAAGCGGAAACCGATCGTAATTAATGACAGAGTTGGGTTGTAGCGTAAAATTGCATTATAAGTGCGCCGACTGTATTCTAGATAATAATCAGTACTGATTTGTTTGCCCGTATCGAGATTTAGTGATGCTTGAATCCCCAATCGAAATGGTCCAGAAACTTGTTGGATAATTCCTGCTGATAGAATGCGGTTGTCTACAATTCGATCGAACAAAAATGGTGATTCGGTACCTTGAAATCGTTGAAAATAGTTGAGATTGAATCCTGTATAGTCAAAACTCGATCGAGAGAAATTCCCAATCTGTCCTTCAATCCCGATATTGTACCCCATCGATGATATATTATCACCACTACTATAACCAGCCACCGATCCCCTGACTCCTGTATTAATTTGAAAATAGGGTACAACTGGTACGGGACTATAATTGAAAGTTTCCTTACTATCTGCTGGTAAACCTACCCCTTCCCACAATCGAAAACTGCGCGTCAAATTCCCGGTAGCTTGATAACGAGTCAGGGTAACTAGATTGTTCGTCCGATTTAGGCTGAGTAAATTTGCCCGATCTGTATTGGCATTAATAACTTGCGCGCCGACTTGATAATCAAAATTTACGCCTATGTTTGCGATCGGAATCACTGACGAACTTAATACTCCTCCGTAGGTAGATTGAACATCTTGCAATCCCAAAGAATTATTAAAAACCCGATCGCGATAACTAGCTTCAGCAATAAAAGTATGGGGATAGTTAAACAAACTAAAACTTTGTTTGACACTAGCCTTTGCCCGCAAATTATCAGTTAAGTTATTAGTTGAAATCCCCGTTAATGCCGCAGAAGCTTCGACGGTGGTACTCGGTGTAATATTTGCTTCTAACTTTGTTTTGACTCCAAATACTGAAGTATCGATCGGTTTAAATTGAACAATCGCCCGTTGGACAAAATATTGGGGCGTAATTGTTAGGCGCAGTTGAGAATTGAAAACTGGATAGAAACTCCGTTCGAGATAAACACCGCCGCGTTCGTCACCATCATAGCCAATATTAAATGGGTTGGGATCTTTCCCCAATCGGTTCGATATGAATTTATCTTTGGGGATCGGGATAGTGAAGTTATTTTCGACCACAATTTGAGGATTGGTCAAATTTACTTCGTTTTCGTCGCTATTGACAGTCTTAAACTGTGCGCGATCGGCCTTGATTTGGAGTTCTGGCGGCGAAAAAGGGTCATTGGTGAGTACTACCTTCTCCGCCGTAATTAGGTCGGCTACAAAGTCAACTCGCTCGGCTTTAAATCTTACTCGATTGATAGTTCCTGTGCTTTTGAGTGATGGACGATATTCAATATCTCGATCTGGGCCGACTATAACCCCTGTGCTACTTGTATTTTTAATCGTCGTAAATGGTTGATTTCTCAGTAATCGATCGCCCAATAGCGGATCTGTGGATTTTTCACCTGCGGGAATAGATGCAGTAGATTTGGGCAGAATATTTAGATCGTTTGTCAGTGATGGTTGATAAATATCGCCTCTGGCTTCGGTGATACTTCCTTTATCATCCTCAAAATTGTATTCAAATTGTTTGCCATAAAGGATTTGTTGTCCGCGAATTAGAGACACATTTCCTTCGGCGATCGCAATTTTGGTTTTGAGATCTACACGTAGCTTATCGGCTTTTAGTAAGGCTTTATTGAAGCGGAGCGTTACTTTACCCGTCGCGGTGACGATCTGATTATTGTTGTCAAATTCTTGGGTATCTGCATTGAGTTCGACTGAGCCGCCACTGGGGAATAGAGTCGTACTGGGGGTCTCTTCGCTAGTTTGGACGATCGTATAGACAAGGGGCAATCCCGAAGGCGAACTTTTGCTCGGAGCTATTGGGGCTGCGTGAGCGGGAGGTAGAGAGATGCCGATCGAACAGCAGGCACAAAGTAACAGGTATGTCGCAACTTGCCGATCGCTCCAACCCATATACCGAAATGACTTTCTCCCCACGCTATTACTCCCTTTAGCTGTGACTCTGGCTAGATTATTCAGACAAATCGCGGTTGTTGGGGTTGCGAGAAGGGTCGTTTGACAAAAAGCCAAAAATGAACACTAGGATAAATAGTGCTACAACAACATTTACTACAATCTTGAGTGTTTCCATCGATCGAATAGCTTCGTGAGCTTGCATTACATTGCTTCCCATCATAGCCGATTCTGGTTGCGCGCCAATATCGATCCAAAATTCAGCTCCGACCGATCGAGAAGATTGTTACAATACTTAATAGGGCTAATCATCATTATCTCAAAAACATGAACACCACATCTTCCACTCAGTTCGGTTCGCCATCGAACCCGTCAGCCGTAGCGGTACCAACCGAACTAGTGGCTGATACCGCCGTGTTACCCTCTCGTCGAGTGCGGACAAATGCCGATGACTCATGGCTGCGCTACGATCCGATCGAGATTGCTGAGTACTATAGCAGTCGTCCGTTAAAAGTATTTGCTCGTTTTGTCAATATCTTCTTCCCGATGATTAGTTTTGGGCTGGGATTGTGGCTGGATAAAAAGACCAACAGCAGCAAGAAAAATCTCGGCAAACGGGCAACGCAAATCCGTAAATTGTTGACCAAATTGGGGCCAGCCTATATTAAAATTGGTCAGGCTCTCTCGACTCGTCCTGACTTGGTTCCACCTCAATTTTTGGAAGAGTTGGCAGAACTCCAAGATAATATCCCCGCCTTCTCCAATGAGATTGCTTATGGTTTTATTGAGGATGAATTGGGCGACAGACCCGAAAATATCTACGCGGAAATTAGTGCCATTCCCGTCGCGGCTGCATCATTGGGGCAAGTATATAAAGGCAAACTTCACAGCGGTGAAACTGTAGCGATCAAAGTTCAACGTCCTGGCTTGGCAAATAGTATCGCGCTAGATCTGCACATCATGCGGACTATTTGTACTTGGGCACAGAATAACTTCAAGCAGATTCACAGCGACTTGGTATCGATCGTCGATGAGTTTGCCGATCGCATTTTTGAAGAGATGGACTATGAGAATGAAGGACGCAACGCCGAAAAGTTTGCCGAACTATATGGCAATATGCAGGACGTTTATGTCCCCCAAATCTATTGGCAATATACAGGACGACGTGTCCTAACTATGGAGTGGATTACAGGTACCAAATTAACTAATTTAGAAGCCGTAGCCGCCCAAGGCATCAACGCCACATACTTAGTGGAAGTCGGCGTACAGTGCTCTCTGCGCCAACTATTAGAGCATGGCTTCTTTCATGCCGATCCTCATCCAGGTAATTTACTCGCCACACCCGACGGTAAATTAGCCTATCTAGATTTTGGCATGATGAGTCAGGTAAAACCATATCAACGGTATGGTTTAGTCGAAGCGATCGTCCATTTAGTCAATCGCGATTTTGAAGGTTTGGCGCGGGATTATGTCAAGCTCGAATTTCTCACTCCAGATACAGATCTTCGACCGATCGTCCCAGCATTTGCTGATGTTTTCAATGCTGCTTTTGGTGCGAATGGTACTGATGTTGCCGATCTAGATTTCAAGAGCGTCACGGATCAATTGTCGGGAGTGATGTATCAATTCCCCTTCCGCGTACCAGCTTATTATGCCCTGATCATTCGATCGCTAGTCACCCTCGAAGGAATTGCCATCTCCGTCGATCCTACTTTTAAAGTACTTGCAAAAGCTTACCCCTACGTCGCCAAACGACTACTCACAGATCCCGCTCCAGATCTCCGCAACTCCCTCAAAGAACTCCTCTTCAAAGATGGCTCCTTCCGGTGGAATCGCCTCGAAAATCTGCTCAACAATGCTCGCGATAGTGAAGAATACGATCTAAATCAAGTCATCGACCAAAGCTTAGAATTCATTCTCTCCGATCGCGGCATCTTTATTCGCGATTACCTCAGCGAAGAAATCGTACGTGGCTTAGATAACTTTGGCTATAACATGCTCCAAAACGTCACCCACACAATTCAGCGCGGTATGGGTATGGATGTAAAAGCCACCTCACAGCCGCAACAGCTATCTGAAGGTCTACAGCATATCCAAAAGATTTGGGGCATCCTCCAGCAGACGAGAGGCTTCGATCCGATGATAATCTTACCCAAGATTCCCCAAATCCTCGTCAACTCCGAAACCCGCATCTTCGGGCAAAAAATAGCTGGCGGATTGGCTCAACGGATGGCGGCACGATTGATTCGGGAAGTATTAGTACAAGATGCAACCGAAACCCCTCGACCTCAACTCGCTCTACCAGGCTTGAAATAACAACGTACTCTAAATTGACTTATACTGAAAACGCTTAGAAAGCGTACTTTCTAGAATTACCGCAGATCCCCGACTTCTCGGAGAAGTCGGGGATCTGACCTCTAGTCTTTATATATTGGCACTCTACATCTATTTAATCGCGATGCCCTGATAAAAGTAGCCACCAATTTTCGGTGCATTAGGGTTGTAGAACTCTCGAATATCTAACTTATCGAACTGTTTGGCAATAAGACTGCGAATTTGTCGATCTAAATGACAGCCATCACCAATGATTTTCTGAATCGGCGTAAGTCGATGTTGCCAAGTTTGAATATTTGCTTCATTACTCAATCCATGCTCGATAAATAAGAATTTACCACCCGGTTTCAAAACACGATATATTTCAGAGATAGAAAGGTCTACATCTTTGATACTGCAAAGCGTCCAGGTACTGACTACCGTATCGAATGTATCATCTCCCATCGGCAAATTCTCACCATTGAGGACTCGATAGTCCACCTCGATATTACTCGCCGCCACTCGTTTTTGAGCGAGTTTATTCATGCCTGCATTGACATCGACAGTAGTAATTTTATCGACTCGTTCGTGTAGCGTCGCCTCTGGCGAATCGACTGGATAATAAGCCAAATTTAGACCAGTACCAAAGCCAATTTCTAGCACAGATCCTGTCGCCTCAGCCAAAACTACCCGCCGATAATTCGCGAAATCCTCTCCAGACATCACTCGATCGATTAAACTAGGAAAAATCAGTCTTGAATAAATGTTACCCATACAGCTATGGCGATCCTAAATGAGAAGCTAGATCTTTATTTTCCGTTCGCATAGCGTGCGCGAAGCGCAGTCTTTGCGCCCTCTGCGCCTCTGCGGTTAAAAAATCTTGTAAACTACCATGCCATTTCACATCATTCAAATATCGCATAAATAAAATCCGTATATCTCACGATCGACACGCTTTGGTATCTCTTGATACCAAACTAATGAGTTGTTAACGTTAAGTTATAATACGGGATCTTATCAACATCCCCTCTGTGCAGCATCACGCTAGACAAGGATTATAGTCATGACGACAGCCACACCAGCAACCCAGAACAAATTCGAGAAACTCAAAACCGATAAAGAGCCGCTGACGCTAAAAGCCGAATTAGCGGAATTTGCGCGGATTGGGTGGGAGGCGATGGATGAGACAGACAGGGAGCATCGGTTAAAGTGGTTGGGGGTATTTTTTCGCCCCGTGACTCCTGGGCAGTTTATGATGCGGTTTCGCCTACCTAGCGGGATTGCCAATAGCGACCAATTGCGCGTATTGGGAGATATCATCGAGCGATATGCAGCAGAAGGTACAGCAGATATTACCACCAGACAGAGTATTCAGTTGCGGGGAATTCGGATTGAAGATTTGCCCGAAATCTTCCGCAAAATGGAAACAGTGGGATTGAGTAGTATTCAAACCGGGATGGATAACGTCCGCAATATTACAGGTTCTCCCGTGGCGGGAATTGAGGCGGGTGAGTTGTATGATACTCGCGCCATGATTCAGGAGTTGCAAGACCGAATTACCAATAGTGGTGAAGGGAATACTGACTTTACTAACTTACCACGGAAATTTAATATTGCGATCGCCGGATGCCGAGACAATTCGGTTCATGCCGAAATTAACGACCTTGCTTTTGTCCCCGCATTCAAAGATGATGTGTTTGGTTTTAATGTGTTAGTTGGCGGACTATTTTCAGCCAAACGTTGCGAAGCGGCGATGCCTCTGGATGTCTGGGTACCACCAGCAGAAGTTATCGAATTTAGTCTGACGATGTTGCGTCTATTCCGCGATGCTGGTTTACGGGCAAATCGTACCAAAGCACGATTGATGTTTCTCATCGATGAATGGGGCATCGAAAAATTCCGTGCAGAGATGGAAAAATATTCCGACAAAACCCTCCAAACTGCGGCAGACAAAGACGAAATCGAATGGGCAAAACGCGACCATATCGGTGTCTATCCCCAGAAACAAGCCGGATTCAATTATGTCGGCCTGCATATTCCCGTCGGTTATCTCGAAGCAAATGATTTCTTTGAATTAGCCAGACTAGCTGAAGTTTATGGTACTGGAGAAGTCCGATTTACGCTCGAACAAAATGCCATCATTCCGCACATTGCCGATGATAAATTAGACACCTTCTTGAGCGAACCAGCCTTACAAAAGTTCCAAGTAAATCCAGGACAACTCAGCCGCGCTGTTGTATCTTGTACGGGTGCCAAATTTTGCAACTTTGCCCTGATTGAAACCAAGCAATATGCAGTATCCGTAATTGATGCTGTAGAAGCCAAAGTTGATGTTCCCAATTCAGTCCGAATTCATTGGACTGGCTGCCCAAATTCCTGCGGACAACCTCAAGTTGCCGATATTGGGTTGATGGGTGCCAAGGCGAAAAAAGATGGCAAAATGGTCGAAGCTGTCGATATCTTTATGGGTGGAACAGTTGGTAAACATGCCAAACTTGGCGAGAAGGTAATGAAGGGGATTCCACTAGAAGATTTGGATGGTGTATTAGTTAATCTACTCATTGAAAAATTTGGTGCAACTGCTTTAGTCTAAGAGGCTGTTTGAAAAGTTATTTTTAATACGCATACCCTAGAACACCCCCCCAACCCCCCCATGCCAAGGGGGGGCTGTAGCTACCACCCCATTACAAGGGGTGGGCTGGGGTGGGGTAAAGGGACTACGCAGCAATTCAAATAACTTGCGTAGGGTAGCTTAAAAAGGAGGGCTAGGGGGCATACGAGTAACAAAACATCAACTCGCAGAAGACACGGTATGATGAAGAAAGATCGTTGCAAAGTTGAATTCAATGGTAGCCTCAACTTCTAAAACAATTCTCAGATCCAATAGTGCGGTGCTTTCTGATGTAACGTGGGAAACTCTGGAAAAGCTGGATGAAGACATGGCAGCAACAGGGGCACGTTTGACATACTTAGATGGATTGTTAGAAATTATGCCGCCCTTATCTGACAACCATGAAACACCGAAGAAGACTTGTGCTCAACTGATTGAAGCATACATGCGAGTGAACAAAATTCGCTTTTACGCATCAGGGAGTGCAACCCTCGGCATGAAAAAGATCGGTGCAAGGAAGGAGCCTGATGAATCTTATTGTCTGGGGGAACGTAAATCAATTCCAGATCTGGCGATTGAAATAACCGTAACCAGTGGGGGAATCGATGTGCTGGAAATCTATCGGCGCATTGGAGTCGGAGAAGTTTGGTTCTGGGAAGATGGTACGATCGCGGTTTATGTGTTGCGATCTACTGGTTATGAATTGGTGCGTCAAAGTGAATTGTTAGCCGATCTGGATCTGCGATCGCTAGAATTCCACTCCCGCATGGCAGATCGATTTGATGCCGTTGATGCGTTTATCAACACGCTTTAGGATTAGGGAATAACCTCCATATCGATGAGAATATCGATCGGTATTATGTCAAAGCTGAATCGATCGATGACGAAATCAAGAATTTATCTCTTACACTCCAATCGATGATGTAGCCAAAAATACCTTTCGCTTCTCAACTCAATTTACAGGAGAAACTAAGCCAAATACTGAATTAATTCCGATTGAGTAGGAATATCTTCAGCTAAAAAATGACATACGTTCTTAACGTAAAAAAGCAACTCCCAGATATTAAGCCATTTCTTAGATAGTTTAGCGATAAAACTTCACAGAATCAACTTAATTTTACGATAACTGAAAATCATCAAACAGATTGGCATCATAACTACGAACCCAGCAACCAGGATAGTGTTGCTGGGTCTTTTAATGAAATTTTAGATTAGAGAAACTAATACGATCGATAAGTTTTAACGAATCCAGTTCCTCGATGAAAAGTAATCTTTGATACTGTTTTTACATTCCGTATTTTAATTGACAAACATAAATTATTTGTCAAGCTTTTCTTGGTACTTCGTAACAAAAGATACAGTTTTCCAAACTTCTAGAAACGAAAATAGTACAAAAGAGAGGTTCCTAATAGTTCGTTTTATTTCCCTAAATATTAGGAGTAAGGTAGAGTATGAGTCAGTTTTCGCGTAGAAAGTTTATGTTGACTGCTGGAGTCACAGCAGCATCGAGTGCATTTCTCAACGCCTGTAAAAAGTCTGAAGAGAAGCCTAGTAGCCCAGCAACTACCGTGGCATCAGCAGATGCTCCAGAGGTCACAACTGCTAAATTAGGTTTTATTGCACTTACCGATTCTGCACCCCTAATTATCGCCAAAGAGAAGGGTTTGTTTGAGAAATATGGGATGAAGGATGTAGAAGTTTTGAAGCAAACTTCTTGGCCAGTTACCCGCGATAATTTGGAAACTGGCTCTGGTGGCGGTGGCATCGATGGGGCACACATTTTATCCCCAATGCCTTATCTCATGGCGATGGGTAAAACCAAAACCAAACAGCCATTGCCAATGTATGTTTTAGCTAGATTGAATACTAACGGGCAAGCAATCTCCGTCGCAAATAGCTATAAGGATGCCAAAATTCAACTCAAAGGAGAAGGATTGAAAGCAGCTCTAGCACAAAATAAGACTAGCGGTAAACCAGAGATGAAAGTAGCGATTACTTTCCCTGGTGGTACTCACGATTTGTGGATGCGTTATTGGTTAGCGGCAAACGGAGTAAATCCCGATAAAGATGTTTCTGTGGTGCCAATTCCACCTCCACAAATGGTATCGAATATCAAAACTGCGAGTATGGAAGCTTTCTGTGTCGGGGAACCTTGGAATGCCAGATTGGTAAACCAAAAATTGGGTTATACCGCATTAGTAACTGGAGAACTATGGAAAGATCATCCTGAGAAAGCTTTTGCCATGCGCGCAGATTGGGTAGATAAGCATCCCAAGGCAACTAAAGCCATCCTAATGGCAATTTTAGAAGCACAACAGTGGTGTGATAAAGCTGAGAATAAGGAGGAAATGTGTAAGATAATCTCCCAACCAAAATGGTTTGATGTACCTGTAGCGGACATCCTTGGTAGGATTCAAGGCAAAATTGATTATGGGGATGGAAGAACGGAAGCAAGTTATCCCAATTCGATGAAATTTTGGGCGGATAATACTTCTTACCCATATCAGAGTCATGACTTATGGTTCCTCACGGAAAATATGCGCTGGGGAAATATGCCCACCGATTTTGTTGCCGCAAAAGCATTAGTCAAAAAGGTCAATCGGGAAGATTTATGGAAAGCAGCAGCAACAGCACTGAAAGTTGACGTGGCGCAAATTCCAGCTAGTACTTCTCGTGGGGTAGAAACTTTCTTTGACGGGGTAAAATTCGATCCTGAGAAACCAGAGGAATATCTCAAGTCTCTCAAAATCAAGAAAGCTTAGATTAAAACCTGTCGCTATATGTAGCGATTCTAAGAGGGTGTTTCAAAAGTATAATTTACTATTCCTCAACCCTATAAGACCCCCCCAACCCCCCCCTTGGCAAGGCTATCCATTACCCACAGATCTTACATGCCATATGGGTGGCGGTTTCCACAGGTTGGGGCAATTCATGAATTGCCCCTACCTGTGGAAACCGGATCGCCCAAACCCTTGCAAAATCCTCATGTATTGAAGATGAAATTCCTGTATTTGGCGATCGCCAAATCTGTGGGTAATGGATAGCTTGGCAAGGGGAGGCTTTGCTCCCTCCCCTTGGCAAGGGGAGGGCTGGGGAGGGGTAAACAACCTATGCAGCAACTCAAATGAGTTGTGTGTACAAGGTAGTCTTTTTAGGGGGGTTAGGAGGGATCTCTAGGGGTCACTAGTAACAAAAAAGACTTTTAAAACACCCTCTAAGTAAATTTTAAACACTCTATTAGGATCGCCATCTGTAGCGATCCTAATAAACAAAGTAAAATAAGTTGAGGACGATTGTGACAGCTAGCACTAATCATAAAAATGGGCAAATTCGCCAAAATAAGAATAAGAATAATTGGTTTATCAAACAAGCTAGACAAATTGTTCCACCGACAATTGCGCTAATTATATTTTTAGCGGTTTGGCAATTGCTATGTCTGCCTGGTTCCCAAGGTTTACCTGGGCCAATACAGGTAATTCAAGGTGCATGGGATCCATTTATTATCAATCCATTTTTTGATAATGGGGGTAACTCAAAAGGGTTGGCTTTACAGGTATTTGCTAGTTTGCAACGGGTAGCGATCGGTTTCACTCTATCAGCAATCATTGGTGTGAGTTTTGGGATTTTAATCGGCTCGAATAAATTGGTATATCGATCGCTAGATCCCATCTTTCAGGTACTAAGAACTATTCCGCCACTAGCATGGCTACCGATCGCTTTAGCCGCGCTCAAAGATAACGGATTAGCGGCAATCTTTGTGATTTTCATTACGGCGGTTTGGCCGATCTTAATTAATACCACTGTCGGTGTACAACAAATACCCCAAGACTATATCAATGTCAAACGGGTATTAAAATTATCCAACAAGTCTTATTTCTTCAAGATTTTATTACCCGCATCATTACCATATATATTTACGGGGTTACGCATTGGTATCGGCTTATCTTGGTTGGCGATCGTTGCCGCTGAAATGTTGCGGAGTGATGTCGGTATCGGCTTCTTTATCTGGGAGTCCTATAATAATGCCTATCTCGATCGCATTATTCTCGCGCTGATTTATGTCGGCATCGTCGGATTTTTATTAGATCGATCGATCGCTTTTATTGCTGGCTTAATCCTACCCGAAGAGCGGAAGTAACGTAAAGGGGTGAGGGATGAGGGAAAACCTAATATTCACAACCCTCAGCGATTAATAGTTTATGCCTCGCCCCTCATCTCACCCCTGACCCCTGACCCCTCTAAAAAACCATAACTAGCAACTTAGGTTCAGTATGTTTCTGCAAATCGACCATTTAGACAAAGTATTCCCTCTAGCTAATGGGGGTCAATATGTCGCCCTGAAAAATATTACCTTAGATATTAGAGAAGGCGAATTTATATCCTTAGTCGGACACTCCGGCTGTGGCAAATCGACATTATTAAATGCGATCGCTGGACTAGACTTACCAACATTAGGCGGGGTGATTTTAGAAGATAAATTAATTACCGAACCCGGTCCCGATCGGATGGTCGTATTTCAGAACTATTCACTATTACCCTGGCTGACAGTTTACGAAAATATTGCCCTCGCAGTTGATGAAGTTTATCACCACAAGTCGAAAGGCGAACGCCATCAAATTATCGAAGAGCGGATTAACTTAGTCGGTTTGACTCAAGCATCAAAAAAACGTCCTGGCGAACTATCTGGTGGGATGAAACAACGAGTTGCGATCGCTCGCGCCCTAGCAATTCGCCCCAAACTGTTACTATTAGACGAACCCTTTGGTGCCCTCGATGCTCTCACCCGTGGCGGCTTGCAAGACCAATTAATGCACATCTGCGAAGAAAGCCGCATCACCTCCGTCATGGTGACACATGATGTGGATGAAGCCCTATTATTATCCGATCGAATCGTCCTGCTCACAAATGGCCCCGAATCGAACATCGGCCAAATCATCACCGTCAATATCCCCCGTCCCCGCCGTCGGATGGAAGTAGTCCAACATCCCGACTACTACCCCATGCGGGCAGAAATCATCAATTTCCTCAACCAACAAAAACGAGTCAAACAACGCCAAGCCGCCAAAGCTATCCAGCTCCAAATCCTCACCCCCGACACCCAAAAACTCGAAGTCACCACCATCAATATCGGCTTCCTCCCCCTCTCCGACTGCGCTCCACTAATTATCGCCAAAGAAAAAGGCATCTTTGCCAAACATGGCATCGATCGAGTCAACCTCTGCCCAGAATCGAGCTGGGACGCGATCGCCGGACAAATCGTCAGTGGAGTCATCGACGCAGCCCAAATGGTCGCAGGGATGCCCCTAGCCCTCACCCTAGGCATGGATGGATTACCCCCCACCCCCATGAACGTCTCCCTCGTCACCTCCCGGAATGGTAACGCCATCACCCTGAGTAGCCGATTATACAACATGGGGATCCGCAATCTCCAAGACCTGAAATTGGCAATCGAAACCACCCCCAATCAAAAACTCAATCTGGGCATCGTTCACGTCTGTTCCATGCACAACCTGATGCTCCGTTATTGGCTAGCTTCCGGCGGCATCAACCCCGACACCGATCTAAACCTCATCGTTATCTCCCCCCAAGAAATGGTCAACCGCCTCAAGCTAGGCGAAATCGACGGCTTTTGTGTCGGCGAACCCTGGAATACCCAAGCCATCCAAGAAGGCATCGGCTTTGTCATCGCCACAGACTTAGAAATTTGGGCGGGAAACCCCGAAAAAGTCCTTGCAGTCACCGAAAGCTGGCAAGAACAGCATCCCAACACACACATGGCAATGGTCACAGCCATCCTCGAAGCCTGTGAATACTGCGACAACCCCCGCAATCGTCCCGCAATCGTCACCCTCCTCGCCCAACAACTCAACCTCCCCACCCAATACCTCCAACCAGGCTTAATCGGCCCCTTCAATCGCGATAACAACCACCCCGAAAACCTCCCCCGCTTCCACCAATTTCACAACGACAACGCCAATTGCCCCCGCCGCATCGAAGGACTCTGGATCCTCACCCAACTCGCCCGCTGGGGCATCATCCCCTATCCCAAAAACCACCTCGAAATCCTCACCAGAGTTCGCCGTGTAGACCATTATCTCGCCGCGTGCCAACAACTAGGATACCTTGGCATCGACCCCGATCGAGACCCCTTCCAACTCTTCGACGGCCAAATCTTCAACCCCGACGAACCCCTCAAATACCTCACCAACCAACCCATCCGGCAAGAATTCGACATCAAAAATATCAACATTTAGGAATTTTGGACACTATCGCCAAAGGCGTTCGCACAGCGTCTGCCTTCGCAGAGGCTTCGCCAACAGTGCAAGTTTTGGATTTTGGATTGAAATTCACCCTGCCTACATCTCTCGTGAGGAGGGCTTTGTTTGAACGAATCTCTTGTAGAAGCGTCATTAGATTCATAAACCCGCCCCTACAGACCCCTGACCCCTCCCCCATCCCCCCGTCTCCCCGTCTCCCCGTCCCCCCGTCTCCCCGTCCCCCCCTCCCCACCTCTCCCATGCCCACACCATTCCTCACATTCGATCGAGTCACCAAAATATACCCCACCGCCGACGGCCCAGCCACCGTCCTTGACAGCATCGATCTCACCGTCGCCGAAGGTGAATTTACCTGCGTCATCGGACATTCCGGCTGCGGTAAATCCACCCTGCTCAACATGGTATCTGGATTCAACAGCCCCACCAGTGGCAGCGTCAAGCTCCAGGACAACCTCATTACCGAACCAGGCCCCGATCGAATGATGGTGTTCCAAAACTACTGCCTCCTGCCTTGGCTAACCGCCTATGAGAACGTATATCTCGCCGTCGATTCCGTCTATCCAAACCAATCCCTAGCCGAGAAAAAAGCGATCGTCCTCGAACATCTAAATATGGTCGGACTGAGCGAATCCGCAGACAAAAAACCCGGACAATTATCCGGCGGCATGAAACAAAGAGTCGCCATCGCCCGCGCATTATCGATCAAACCTCAAGTCCTAATTCTCGACGAACCATTTGGCGCATTAGATGCTATCACCAAAGAAGAATTGCAAGACGAACTCCTAGCAATTTGGCGCGAAAATCCCATCACAGTTTTGATGATTACCCATGATATTGACGAAGCATTGTATCTCGCCGATCGATTGGTGATGATGACCAATGGGCCTGCGGCTAAAATAGGTGAAGTACTAGATATACCATTCGATCGACCCCGCAATCGAGAAAAGATTATGGCCAGCAATACTTATGTAGAACTACGAAACTATGCCCTCGACTTTCTCTTCAATCGTTACGCCCATCTGGATGATTAAATTAATTAATTACCTCCGGTAGGCTTTTGCTGAGGCAAAGGCTTCGCCAACGCCAACGATACACCGATAAAAGAGTGAGTAGTTCTAATCCGATCGCCTGCATGTTGTAAAATTAGATCGGGAATCAGATAGTCGATATCTGGTGCAGAGGCGATGATAACCAGCCACATCAACCAGGGTAGATTGTGCTTGAATAATTTAGGTTGACGATTTAATTGGCTCTCTGTGGTTGTGAGATATACAGTCAAACTTGCCAAACTGTGACCGATAAATGATGACATAGGATTTTCAAGGTAAAATAGGATAAATATCCCGTCACATTTTCATGAAGCTAAATCAATTAATTGCCATTTTGCAGTCAGTCAAAACTAATGCTGCCAAAGGTAAAACCGAAATTTATCAACTCGCCCAAAAAAGCGCGTTATTTCAAGGATTGAGTCGGACTTATCAATCTAGAGAAGAAGATGGATTTATCTATCCACCCGAATCACAGAAACTAACCCTCAAGGCTAACGATCTCATCGAGAGATTCGTTCAGTCTTCATCAGAATTATTCGATCTAGCCGCTACTCAAGATTATTCTAACACCGAAGCCAAAGCATCGATCGTCATCGACGGACAAACCATTATCACCGATGCACCCGTATCTTACCTGCTATTCCTCGAAAAGCAACTGCAAGATATCAAGACATTCATCAGCTCATTACCAGTATTATCGATCGATAAAGATTGGCAACACGACCCCAATCGCGGCTGTTATGTCACCCTCCCCAAAGAAACAGTCAAAACCAAAAAAATCACCGACTTCGTAGTCGCCTATGAAGCCACAGAACACCATCCCGCTCAAATCAAAGAAGTATCTAAAGATGTCATCGAAGGCATCTGGAGTTTATTAGAGTTTTCTGGCGCATTATCCCAAGACAAGGTAAATACACTACTCCGTCGAGTCGATAAACTCCAAAAAGCCACTATTCAAGCCAGAGAAGAAGCTAATAATCACGAAGTCCGACAACGACAAGTTGCCGCAGCTCTATTTGGTTATTTGTTCGCAGATTGAGCTAAAATAGTATTAGAGCACAAATTCAATTTCAGTGCAAAGAGTGTTCGCAGGTTCGACTCCTGCCCCCCAGACTATTCATCTGGCAGGGTGGTTTCATACATCAGCAGAAAAATCACTCAGTCCACTTGAGTACTGGGCGGGTGACCCGCCCATCGGACTTTAGCCGTTAGCCCCAAATTTATTTGAGGGCAGTTAAAGACTAAATACTAGGGTTGTTGTATTTTTCTTTCCTTGTATAAAACCACCCTGCCCAGACTATTTATCTGGGGGTAGGCAAGCAAGCTTGTTGGCTATGTATTCGGTACATATGTCTGACAGCGAGGTAAAGCCGCTCAGAGCCATCAGCATCATCATTAAGTTTAGGCTATTGCTCTAACCTCATTTTAAACCCTCGTCGCCTGTATCGACCTTTGTAGAACAACGCTCGTGAGACACGAGTTCAAATCTCGTCCTCTGCTTATTTCCCCGCAGAGGTAGTTTAGCGGTTAAACATCACGGCATCAATTTAATTCTACGATAACCGGAAATCATCAGACAGGATCGGCGTTATAACTTTGAACCCGGCAATCAGGATAGTTGTTGCTGGGTTTTTCAATGGTATCTTAGAGGCTGTTTGAAAAGTTATTTTTCATACGCAGACCCTAGAAAATCCCCCGCTTGGTGCGCTAAACTGTCAACTGGGCGGGTGACCCGACCAGTGGGGAACCCGAACAGTTCGCGCATCCGCTAAATCCCCCTTAAAAAGCTACGGTGTATACACAAGTCCGATTGAGTTGCTGCGTAGTCCTTTGAGCCCACCCCAGCCCACCCCAAGCCAAGGGAAGGGAGCGAGAGCTACCCCGCATCCTCGGGGGGGTTGGGGGGGTAAATCAACCTAAGCCGCATTCTAGCCGACTTGTGTATACACGGTAGCCTTTTTAAGGGGGGCTGGGGGGATTCTCCAGGGGTGAAGGTAACAAATTTGACTTTTCAAACACCCTCTTAAAGGTTAGATCGATATTTATTCAAATTCATGTACCCAAAAATCGTACCTAGATCGATCGGATCGCTCCTACTTATTCTTACTAGCTCATCACTTGCTACCCCGATCGCAATTGCCGGAAATTTACCACCAGCTAACGATATTCCTGAAGAAATCCTCAGAGCAGAACTGATTATCGAAGCTCGATCGCCAATTGATGGTAAACCACTTTCGGCGACAGAATTCGCCGAATTAATCGTGCGAGTCGAACAACAACTCGCACGAGATGATGCTGCCGCAGCCATCAAGACTTCACCATTCAAGGATGTCTTAGTTTTGATCCGATTGCGGAAGTTTTTGAAATCCCTAGGGATTCCAATTAAGTAATCGACTGCGCCCAACTTTGCGCCCAGGCTAGAATAGCATGAACTCGATCGAGTGTTTTCGCTTCACAATAAAGTCGTAATACGGGTTCGGTACCACTAAAGCGAATTAGTAGCCAACTGCCATCGATGAGATTAAACTTATAACCATCGGCTAAATTGCGATCGAGTACAGCTACCCCATCGATTTCTGTCAATGGTTGCTGTTGCAATTGCGCTACCAATTTGGATTTTACATCCATACTCGCCAGATGTAGATCGACTCGATCGTAATTGAAATGATAATTTGTCTCAGTTTGGAGACGGTGATAAATAGTCCCCAAATCTTGCCCCGACTGTGCGATCGCTTCTAGCAAGTATAGAGCAGAAAGCAGCGCGTCGCGTTCGGGAATGTGATTGCCATAGCCAATTCCCCCCGACTCCTCACCACCGATCAAAACGGGCGTAGTCAACATTCGATCGGCGATATACTTATAACCGATCGGTGTCTCATAAATCGGCAAACCATACAACTTTGCCATCTCTGGTACCAGATTGGAAGTACTCACAGTCTTGATGATTTCGCCCGTGAAGCCCCGTCTACTGGCTAAATGCTCTGTTAGGATAGGAATCAAAATCTGAGAGCTGAGGAACTCACCAGAGCCATCTACAGCCGCAATTCGATCGCAATCTCCATCAAATACCAAACCTACCCGCACCCCATCACCCTGATGAGCGCGAATTACCCGCATCAATTGCGATAAATATTTTGGCAACGGCTCCGGCGCACCGCCACCAAATAGAGGATCCCTATTACTATTAATCTCAGTAATCGCCGTACCCAATAACCGCTCCAAACCAGTACTCGCCGCACCATTCATCACATCGGCGAATACAGTCAATTTACCAGATCCGATCGCACTTTGAATCCCTGCGAGATCGACTTTTCCCCGCAACTCCTGACAATAACCCTCCCAAGGATCGAACTTCGTCAAAGTTCCTGGCGGGTGAGCTGGTAAAGTCTCGCCCAATCTAGCCTCAATCTGTTGTGTTATCTCTTCAGGTACCGAACCCCCAAAATTGCCCTTCACCTTCAAACCCAGATAGTCGCCTGGATTGTGACTGGCGGTAATCACCAGCGCACCGAGAGCATTTTGACTAAACGCAGCCCAACTAAATGCAGGCGTAGGCGCAAACGTATCGCCAATAATGACATCAAATCCTGCTTGCTGAATTGCGACAGCCATGCGCTGGGCAAAGGTTTCAGCCATAAAACGGCGATCGAAACCCACAAAAATCTTCCGATTGCCTGTCTTGGCACCATATGTATCTAGTAGCACCTGGGCGGCGATCGGTGCAACATGCAATAACCTGTCGAATGTAAACTCATCAGCGATTTTCCCGCGCCAACCATCCGTGCCAAATTTAATTTTTTCCACAGTTGTTACTTATGATTATCGATCGTTCTGTCACTATTTTACAGGTGTCGATCGCTTTCCTCTCCCGTATGTCTACTGAGTGGGGATGTTTGGATTCTGGGTAGTGCAGTTATGTAGCAGTTTTATTGACATCTGCCGTCCCCCGCCACTCAAACTCAATTCTTTCCTCAGCTTGGACGAATTTGATATCGAATAGGTCAAATACAACCTCTCGTCCTAACAGGAGCGGCGCATTAGTATTTTCCGTTAATATCCATGCCACGGTCGTTTTGAAAGTGTGACCGTCGATCGTCAGATCTAGCGATCGAGTAACATATTCAATTTCACCGCCTACTCCTTCTCCCGTCTCCAATTCTTCGCCCAATGAGACAGTGAAGCCCAAAAAATCGCCAATTTCCCGACTAACCAGACCTACTTCTGCGCCCGAATCTACAGTCATATACATTTCTTTCTGCTTGACTGAAGTAGCTAAAGTCACTGGATACAAGGGATTCCACGCCTTCTTGTTTTTCAACCCATAAAATTTTACCTAGTAGAAATTGACTTTAGCCGTCAGCGCAGGTATCCAGTCCAATATAAATGGCTTACCAGTAGCTAGAGCTATCGCTTCAACCAAATCGCCGTCTGTTCCTGCGGCGAGTAAGTCTGAAACTCCACAGGCAATAAACTGTTTGCGATAGTTCTCGCGCAACATCTGATGATTTTGGTTACGCCATTGAATAATGGCTTGAGTCTCTTCTGGAGTGCGGCTTTTCATAACATTTAAAAGCTTTGTGCCACTAGTTTTGCTATGCTGCAATTATATCACTAACAAAACTGAAGCACCAATCTTCTCCTAGTTTTGCCCAACCTATAGAAATCAATCTTTTCAGTTTTAATATATTCCCTCATTGCGAAGAGATTTTAACTTTAACATACGTTAAATATATGGTGAATGGAGTTTAGTTTGTTTCAATATATCCCCTCGTTGCCAAGGGATTTTAACCTTTCATCGCACTCGACCATCAATAAATCCTCATGAGACTTATTAACCAACTCTAGAAGCCTCTGTAGATCGTTCAAAGCCGTTTCATCATAGTTAATAACCTTAACGACTAAATAGTTTTTCAGTATTGGGTTGTAGGAGTCGCCTTCTATATTTTGTAGAACTAACATGGTATAATTTCGGGGTTAATTAATTTTGAACTTGGTTAACAAACAATCGAGACTTTTTGCTGTCCAGGCGGAGTCTCGATCGTTGTATCTAGGGACTAGAGGCGATCTTCTAATCGATCGATGCGATGTTCTTGGTCTTGTTGACGGTTGGAAACCGCGTAGACGATATTAGCCAATTCAGCGACGATCGCGCTAGTTCGATCGATCTTGATGTTGAGTTCAATGCCTTGGTTTGTTAAGGAAAGAATAGCTCTGGCATTAGATTCTACTAATTTTTCAATTTGCTCTAGTCTGTCTGACATTCGTTTACTCCTAATTTGTTTGCCTACATCTAATTATTATACTGCGATACTTAATATGTGTCAATGCAATAAATTAGTTTTTCTTTTTGGCTCTAAAGCGTCGGTTTCGCTCGATCGAAGTTAAGGGTCGATCGCCTATCATTGGTCTGCCAACCGACGACCCCGTAAACGAACGTTTGCATCTATCACACCGATAACGTTGGGTGCCACTTGAAGTTAGACCATTCTTTCGGGTATTGGAATTACAATATATACAGTTCATTTTTTTGTCAACTCTACTTCTAATATTCTAGCTCAATACTAAATGTGTGTCAAATATTGCAAAAAGTTAAACTCGATCGACTGATAATTGAGGTAGAATAAGCCGCCGCTGGTTCCCCCCTGCATATATTCCGAGGAAACAGGCCCAAGTTCGATCGGCGTGACCAGATGAGTCGCGATCGGTATCGAACCGGACATTTCCCATCGGCGTGACCATCTTGCGGAGTTTGTGAAGATCCGATCGCAACACAGCATCACCCAAAGGAATTCGCACGGCGCAATCTTCAAAGGCTTGTTTTCCCAGGATTGCCATTTCCTGCTTGCTGGATGAGGTGAAAATGTTTCAATATATCCCCTCGTTGCCAAGGGATTTTAACCACGCTAATTGTGCATCACATCGCTTTTCCCCCTGCTCGTTTCAATATATCCCCTCGTTGCCAAGGGATTTTAACCAGCAGGATCATCCCCAATGGTTTCCCAGTCTCAGGTTTCAATATATCCCCTCGTTGCCAAGGGATTTTAACCGGGATAGTTACTACAATCCGAATTCGAATAATAAAGAGTTTCAATATATCCCCTCGTTGCCAAGGGATTTTAACAGCACTGATACTATTTACTATGGGCAAACTTTACCAGTTTCAATATATCCCCTCGTTGCCAAGGGATTTTAACCCTAGCGCAAGCTGTCAAAGTATGAAACATTTTGTTTCAATATATCCCCTCGTTGCCAAGGGATTTTAACGGGGATTATCGCGATAGCACCAAATCGGACGCATTTGTTTCAATATATCCCCTCGTTGCCAAGGGATTTTAACGCGGTGCTTGGGTATCAGATCGCGGTACCATTTAGGTGTTTCAATATATCCCCTCGTTGCCAAGGGATTTTAACGGTAAATTCAATCCAGCCACTCGATAATTTACGTCTGTTTCAATATATCCCCTCGTTGCCAAGGGATTTTAACCTGCACTTTTTACCGACATCGGTAAAAATTTGATATGTTTCAATATATCCCCTCGTTGCCAAGGGATTTTAACTAGCAGCCTCAGATAAAGGAGTAACTGTAGAAGAAGGCAATGCTGTTTCAATATATCCCCTCGTTGCCAAGGGATTTTAACTTCACGCATGTTCGGGGGAATACTGAAATAAATGTGTTTCAATATATCCCCTCGTTGCCAAGGGATTTTAACGAGTGTTTATTTGTTGCTCAATCAGAGCCAAATCGTTTCAATATATCCCCTCGTTGCCAAGGGATTTTAACTACTTTAATGCTTCAAACTAGCTTTAATCTACCCCTGTTTCAATATATCCCCTCGTTGCCAAGGGATTTTAACAACCTG
This sequence comes from Chamaesiphon sp. VAR_4_metabat_408, assembly GCA_031422115.1. Lineage (GTDB taxonomy): Bacteria > Cyanobacteriota > Cyanobacteriia > Cyanobacteriales > Chamaesiphonaceae > Chamaesiphon. The sequence goes on from JANOPX010000318.1 coordinate 36,184, forward strand.
GTTAATATTCCCCTGATTATCTGAAAAAGCTGTTTCAATATATCCCCTCGTTGCCAAGGGATTTTAACAACGTTCGTTGAAGGGGGTGCTGAGGTTCAAGTTAAGGTGTTTCAATATATCCCCTCGTTGCCAAGGGATTTTAACAAGTTTAAATTATGTCAATCAATCTAGCAATATTGGTTTCAATATATCCCCTCGTTGCCAAGGGATTTTAACTTTAAGCTTATTTAAGGATTGTAGTATCTTAAACACCCTTGTTTCAATATATCCCCTCGTTGCCAAGGGATTTTAACGTGGTTACTATTTTCGTACTGCTGCCCGTTAATTTCGTTTCAATATATCCCCTCGTTGCCAAGGGATTTTAACAATACAGTCCGCATTCTCTGTAACAAGTCAATAATTGTTTCAATATATCCCCTCGTTGCCAAGGGATTTTAACAACTGACACGTTGTCCAATTTGCTTGAAGAATATAAGTTTCAATATATCCCCTCGTTGCCAAGGGATTTTAACTTTTCTTAGTTAGGGCAGTCTCATAAAGTCGTCTGTTTCAATATATCCCCTCGTTGCCAAGGGATTTTAACGGCGGTAGGCTCAAGGCGTTACCGGATATAGTTTTCAAGGTACGTTTGCGCGGATGACCTTCGATTGACACAAAATACAGTAGAGGATCGAGGGCAAAAAAGCTGAAACCTAGTCCCCGTATGGTGCGCGGATGGTTGAAAGACTGGATCGACTGAAAGTCTCTCGCTGCAAGCATTTCAGCCCGATCGATCGACAGTGCCAATTCAACACCTACCCAGTCGCGCACAATACCCCCAAACCAAAGTTTTTACCATACCCAATTGTAACACTACCTTTGACCGACAATTCACTCCGAATCCAGACTCGATAGCCGACAGGATGAGCGGGAGCCAGCTCTTTGCCCTCGCTTCCACTAAAACGTTTAGTGCCCCATTGCCAATAACCAGCCCATTCTGCCACTTTGCAGGTAGCTAATAAAGATTCAGCTCGGAAAGCACCCAACAATCCATCAACCTCCTGATAAATTATCCCCTCACTCACATCGCACCGTCGCAAAAAGTACTTGAGGGCTTGATGTTCGGCACCATTTTTGACAAAATTAGTGCCTGTCAATAATCGATATCCTGTATTCCGAATTCGTCCACCTCGACCATATTTTAATGATGGTGAAAGTGCCATGAAAAATGGTGAGGTACTAACCCAATTACCTGAAGGCTGCGCTGTAGCTTGAAATGCCGCTTCGACAAATAGTTTGACGTTGCCAGCATTGCTATACAAGCGATCGATCGAATCGATAATGTCGAGATCGCTATCTGTAAAACCCTGATGACAGTACAACGAGAATTTCCGAAAATGAATATCTTCATATAGTGGTGATATTGTCAAACTTCCAGACCGAAACTTTTCTGTTTGCGGCGATTTTTCGACCAGTGCCTTATGCAGTTTATCGCACCAATACATAGCATTTTTCGCTGAGAGTGGATAACTGAGATCGATCGCTAGGACGATCGAATCAACCTCCACATTTCCCTCTAATCGGCGATTTGGTTGAGGTCGATCGATCGTATAGCTAACCAGATAAAAGCCAGGGATGCCAGATTTTAGTTCGGCATTGCGGACACCAGGGGCAATATATAGGGAATCGATCGAGTCTGGATTCACCAATTGTACCCGTTCGTCACCATGTTCGTCAGGGCGACAATTAAAGACCCCATCAGCTAATTCGCCGTCATATATTTCCCAAATCGCTCGATGTTCCGATCGACCTAAATAATGAATCTGCTGCATCGCCAATTGCAACAGGACTAATTCAGCATCACTTAAATCTACCTGCCAACGTACCAAAAAAGTACTGTCATCTGTCTCATAAAAATAATAAGGTTCGACATTCATTTTGCCGCCTTTGTACAACATGACATCCCCAGATTCATCCTTCCGAAAAGTCTGGAGTCCCACATATTCCCCCTTGGGAATATAGTAAATTGGCGGTGCTGCTGCTAGTTGTTTTAAAACTGACTTAATCGCGGGAGTATCTCCAAAACCTGATGCGAATGCACCAGAAACGATCGCCCGCAGAATTCGCGTCGATGAGGGAATAGTTTCGATCGATCCTTCAATATGCGCTCGATCCCAAGGGCAAGCTCCGTAGGTGCGATTGGTGAGCCGAATGGCAATGGTGAGCATTATTCCTCCTCCCCTGCTTGTGCTGACTCTTCTGAGGGTTGCTGTTTGGCTGGTGTTGATTTTTTATCTGGAGTTTTTTCTTTGAGCGTGACACTGACTTCTTTTACCGCTCCAATGATGCCCAATTGCTTGCACTCATCCAGTGCTGATTTAACAGCTTCAGCAGCTCCAATTGCTCGTTTTATTTCTACATTACCGATTTTTAGCGGCTTATTAATTTCTACATCTACGACTTGCAGATTGCAGTCTGTTCGGTGCATCGGCACAGTTTCAATGAATGATAAAATTTCGTAGACAGCTAGAGCCTTTAATAGTTTTTTTCCGGCTGGAGGAATCGGGTAAGATTCGATTTGGAGATCGGCAATTTGGAATGCGCCATCGACTCGATCGCACACATAGCGAGTAGTAGAATGTGGAATCATCCCGACACCTACTTCTGAAGCTTTCTTCGCGTTGTCAAAATCTTTTAAATCTAGAGTCTCCGCACTTTTCCAAACTCCATCCATCGATACACCACCCACCATCGCCTCTTTCACATCTACAGCTATCAATGAGCCAGTAATCGATTTAGACACCTTATAATGACCGTCTAATTGCGAAAACCACACTCCATGTAATAGACTCATTGGGCAGTATTTGAGCAGAGTTTGGTGCAAACCATTAGCGATAATTTCTTTCTTGATGCCATCGCCAAATCTTTCACCATTGAGCATGGCACTTTTATTTTTGAGCAAATAACCAGAAGCAATCCGGTGGGGTAATGTCAGGGAAGTAGCGCGATATTTACCAGTTTGGTCTACCATAAGAATATAGGGTAGCCCATCAAATATCGGTGCTTCAGTACCAGGGAGTTGAATCGTGCCCTCTAGCATATTCGAGACAGAAGCAAAGGAATCCATCATCAGGCAATCTTGCCCCTGTTGTCGAAATATCAGTCTCCCGACATTGGGAAAAATACTCGGATTGAAAGCACCTTTGACGGCGAATTTAATATCGATCGAAGTATTAGCCGTGGTGATATGCGCGAGATCGAGTTTCATGAATTTTTTCTGATTAATTGTTTATGAGGAGTCGTCAGCGGTTAAAACCGCCGCTAGTGTTGCAAAACCCGCCTGCGCGGGTTAGGAATCCCAGTCTGCGTAGGCAGACTTTGCAACACTAGCAGCGGTTTTAACCGCTAGCTAACTGATTAAAAAATTTCTTGACGATCGCATCTACCTGTCTAGCACTCACAGGGAATGCTAGAGCTGCTGCCGCTCTGATCTCACCAATTGGTATCCGATCGGTTAGAGGCACCTTGAGCTGGATTTTTGCCCCCATCAGGCGCGAAATAGTTGGCTTGAGATATCCGGTATAAGCGACGGGTTCCACTGGCGATCTTTCTCGGTTAAAAGTTTTGATATGAACCGCACCGATTCGGTAAGCTGATGGTAGCTTCAAAATTGCTATCTCAGACTCTCGACTTTCTGGCGGAGAATCAATCTTCACATTGAAGTCAATTAGGCTCAATCCCCACAGCCAAGACTCAAATAATCGATCGTCAAAAGCACCACTAATAAACGCACTAATATCGCCAAAGTCAGCAAAAATCCGCCGCTCGGTAGGATAGAAATAAAAGTTTTTCTCCTTATCTGCTAATCGCCCCCAATCTCGCTGTAGCCGCACTAAAGACTCAACTGGACTCCCAACTGTAAAACTAGCTCCCTCGCCATACAGGTGAGATTTTAGCCCGCAACTAGCGATCGATAGTGCTAATCTAAACTCTGGACAATTTGATTCGGCTTGCAACGGTTCGATCCAATCAAATCGCAAAGACTTAGGCTGACGTACTGGGGCTAATTTACTCAACGCCATCAAGAGCGCGGTGTGAGAACATTTACCTTGAATAAATTGATTGAATACTCGATCGAATCCATAGATAGCTCCCTGCAATAGTGTCGAGCAATCATCAGATTTCGCAAAAAATCTTATCTTCCGTCGATACTCATCCAAATCGGCTGCTAAATCTAGCCTGTGGGCATCGACACCCACATTCACCACTTCCAACATCACCGCAAAATTAGACTGCCCTTTGCGCGGTAACATCGCATATCTAGCAAATTTACCTGCAATCTTATTTTTCACCGCCCACTCTTGTAAAGCTTGGATAAAATCAGTGCCATCATTAATTTGTCTGGGCAAATAGAACTGTTCTTCATTAGCTAATGGAGACTCAAACAAACTAGCTTTCAACCTTTGATAAGTGCGCGGCTTTGTCCATAAAGGCAAGAAATATTCTTCGGTAAAGCTTTTGCGCTCGTCGAGGGAGACTAAATCTGTCGATGCCCCATTTGTCGCCACTGCAAGGGAATATCTAGCTAAAGTTCGACCGATCGCTTTGCCAGTATCGCTATCTGCTCCGCCATTAATAGTCGAAGTCTTACCATTAAAAGTGCTGAATCCCTCAGAAGCAAGCAATACTAAAGCTGGATTGACAGTAGTCGCAGAACTCCCTCCAGATGGTGCATAGTCATTATTTTTTGACAGTGCAAAATCTAACTTATAATCTTGTCTAGGAAACAAATGTAAAGCCTTTACTTCCTTACTTTCAGTTACTTCCACCGAATCGATCCCAAAAATCGCCTTCGTCAAACAAGCCGCTGCATTTGCCGCAGGTTCGCCCGTCTGCGAATCGAATAAAATCGCCACTGCGCTGTAATAGTTCTCGGCAATATCCACCGCACCCACGTTACCACCACTCCCCAATAGAGCTGGATATTTAGGTTTAATGGAAGTAGCCCCATCCTTGTTGGTAACCTGCATCAAGATAATCGTCGCATCAGCCCACTCTCGCCATTCTGTATTAGTAATGCGGCTCAAACACTGTTCGATAAATTTTAACTTTTCTAATTTTTCAGGATAAGAAAAAGTAGTTTCGCCAACTTTGAACTCATCAATTAACTGCTTGAATTCTGGCAATATTTCCCTAATTGCTTGTGTGCGCCAAGATTCAGAATCAGCAATTTGAGCGATCGATCCCACATAAGTCAGTTCGCCAGTTTTTTTATTCATCTCAATCCCTGATGACTTATTCCAAGGATTGAAAGCAACCATCGCTTCATAACTCGCTAAAATTCGATCGACTAATTCAGCTTCCGGTACCTTGGTATCGATCCAAAAATCTAATCCCTGCCAATAAAACTGGGCTGTTTTATCAACATGACGTTCGACAATTCGCATCAAGCCCAATCCCGCGAGATAAGCTCCCATTGGTCGATCGCTAATGCCTGAAAGTTTGTAAGTATACATAGGAATGAGGATTTAATAATATACACGTCTGTAGGTTGGGTTGAGCCTCGTAAGCGCAAAGCGCAAGCTACGCTAACGCGTTGGCGAAGCCTTTGCCTCAGCAAAAGCGTCTCCTTTGGAGAAAACCCAACATCCCCAAAGCGTTAGGTTATTTCGAGGCGAAAGGCTACGCCAACGAGGCTCAACCCAAAGCGTTGGGTTATTTCGAGGCGAAAGGCTACGCCAACGAGGCTCAACCCAACCTACGCAAGTTATTTAATCCTCATCCCATACAGAAGACTAGATCTTGCAAATTTAGCAATGACATATTATCAATTGTGCCCCAATCCAGCCTTATAATTACTACGAACAAGATATTACTACAATTTTTCAGATGATGAGTTCTCTCGCCACTCGATCGGATCTATTTTCGAGCTATCAAGAATTTTTCAGATCGGCAACAGGCTTCGAGCCATATCCCTATCAGCTCAAATTTCATCAACGCGATCGCACAGACACAATTCACACCCTGATAGCACCGACAGGATTGGGTAAAACCGAATGTTTTGCAATCGATTGGCTGTGGAGTATTTGCCAAGATCGATCGAATACACCATCGCGGTTAGTTATCTCCCTCCCGATGCGAACATTGACGCACCAAACATTCGATCGAGTCGGTAAAATACTCCAGCGGTTGCAATTAGGCACCGAAATAACTATACATAAATTAGTTGGTGGCACTGGCGAAACAATGGATCGATCGTGGTGCAATTATATCGATCGACCATCGATTATTATTGGTACTCAAGACCAAATTCTTTCGCGCCAACTATTCAAAGGCTATGCTACTAGTCGCTGGGAATGGTCTGTACATGCAGCTTTATTAAATAATGATGTCCGCCTCATTGTTGATGAAACCCAGTTGCAGGGAGTCGGTTATCGAACCTCGATTTTGCTCCAAAAATTTGCGATCGATTCTGGTCATTTTGGTCGGCGAGAATTAGTCTTGTGTAGTGCGACTCTCGATGCTACCATACTCAACTCAAATAAATTAAGTTATCAAGAAATTGCCCTGGGAGCTGAAGATCGGGCAAGTGGTTCTGCTGCTGCTAAAAAGATTAATTTCCCCAAACGATTGCACCAGCTCAACATTCCCAACGAAAATTATGTCGAATCGATCGCTCAAATAATTATTGCCGAGCATATTACCGACACATTATCTATTTGCATCCTTAATACGGTGAATGATGCAATTCAGATAATGAATCTTATTGCTAATTCTGCTATCCCTATTAAGCTACTTCATTCTCGATTTAGAGGCTACGAACGCGATCGACTGTCTGATGACTTAGCTACCTTCAAAGGCGTGGTAATTTCCACCCAAGTAATAGAGGCAGGAATCGATCTGGACGCACGAAAACTCTTCACAATGCCTTGTCCTTGGGCTTCATTCGTCCAACGCTGTGGTCGAGCCGGACGCAATGGATCCTATGATGATTGCGATCTATATTTGCTCGATATTCAGGGGATAAACTCTCTTCCTTATGAAGATAAAGATCTAAAGGATTTTCGAGCATGTTTTAGTCAGTTGTCAGATGCCAATATTTCGACCCTACTAAATATTATTCCACCAAAACAGTCGATAAAAGGTGATACCCTAAAATTAGGCTTCTTGGAAGGGCTATTTGATTCACACCCAAAACAGGATAGTAGCTGTGATGATGTGAATGGATATATTCGTGATGAAATTGATGCTAGTCTATCAGTCATGTGGCGAGATTTTGACAGGGAACCAGAACAAGATTGGCGATATAGACATGAAGAACTTTGTCGGATTAGGACTAAAAAGTTTTATAAGTTTTACAGCAGTTCGGTTTGGGTATGGAATAATAGTCAAGAATCTTGGATGTTGGTAGATAAACCAGCCGCTAATCAAATTGTACTATTACCTCGCTCTGCGGGTGGTTACGATCGCCAACTAGGTTTTACTGGCAATCCTCAAGATTTGCCACCGATTCTACCTCCAGCCGCCATCGGTAAATCTAATCGAGAGCTGTATGGAAAAACAGATTTTGTCAGCTTGAAACAACACTCGATCGATGCTCGCAGCGAACTACTAAACATCGCTAAAAATCTTCAACACTTAGATTTAGGTGAGTATTGGGATCTAGTTGCTGATTGCGCTCAGTGGCACGATCTCGGTAAAGCTCATCCTCAGTTTCAAAATGCAATTGGTAATCCCACAGATATTTGGGCAAAAGCTCCTGCTATGAGTCATTATCAACGCCGAGGTTTTCGGCATGAATTAGCCAGTGCGATCGGTGCATTAATACATGGAAAAAGTTTCTTATTTGCCTATATCGTCGCTGCACATCACGGCAAGGTTCGGATGCGCCTCGACAATTTTTATTGGCTCAAAGATGAAAAAGGATTGCGCGGTTTAATAGTAGGTGATAAAGTTCTAGCCTGTTTTCTAGGAAGCGATGCTGCGGGCGAAGAGGTGAAAATTGATGAATTTTCGATTGATTTCTCTCATATTGAAGACTGGGAAATTTGTGTGAGTGATGAGATCGAGAACTTAGGAGTATTTAAACTTAGTTATTTGGAAACATTAGTCCGAATTGCCGATCGACGCGCTAGTGCTTTGAGGGAGACATTACCTGAGTTTCACCAGAGTAAACTCAGGTAGATTGGACGGATTTAATCACCAACTATTGTCAAACTCTGTCTAGTCGTACGCCGAGTAAAGACATTCCATGTATCCAATTCTGCACCCGATCGACTCAGCAACATCGATCGGATCTTATCACTCAATCCCTGTACCTTAGTAAAATCTGCCCCCGCAATACTCTCCAAATTTTCCATTTCTACCCCACTCAAATCAGCCGCCCGAAGATCTACACCTGCCAAATTAACCCCATTCAACCGAGCATTCCGCAGCGATGCACCAGTAAGAAATGCTCGTTGTAAAGTCGCACCACTCAACTTAGTATTCTGAAGGTTTGCACCAGTCAAATCTGCACCACTGAGATACGCACCCAAGAAATTGACATCACTCAAATCGGCATTGCGTAAATGAGCGGTATTCAAATAAGCCGCATTTAGATTAGCATGAGGGCCGATCGCACCGCATGATTTATATGCAAATTTTTCATCCCAAATTGTCAACCTGTCGTATCTCGCCGCCTGCAATTTAGCATCGGTGAAATTTGCCCCCGTTAGATTAGCGGAGTAGAGTTCGGCACGATTGAGATATGCTTTCGTCAAATTAGCATGACTCAAATTCGCCCCACTCAAATTAACACCGCGCAAATCTGCACCACTCAAATCTGCGCCACTGAGATTAGTATCGTGGAAGTTGGCACCGATCGCATTTATTCCGCTCAAATTAGCCGATTGTAAATCTATCCCGCTAAAATCGACTCGATGTAAATCTAAACTAGAGATCGATCTTCTAGCACTCAGGGCTGCTAGAATATCAGACGTAGGTTTCGAGTAAATAGCCGTAACCAAAAGAGAGTCGCTCACTGTTAATATACAAATTCATTATTCATAAACCTTAGCCGATCTTGGGTATCGACTAGAACCACCCTTAAAGTTAAATTATCCAACACCACTCTCCTACCCTCCCACCCTCCTACCCTCCTACCCCTATGCTCCCCCCAATGACAATGATGGACTTCTTTCGCAAGAGCGAGGGAACCTGGCTGACACTTCGCGCTGTACATCATTTCGATCTGGTGGCGGATGAGTCGGGAGATTCAAATTTGATCGTCGAAGTAGTCGCAGCAAACGATCCAAAAACGATCGAGATTTGCGAACAACAATCGATCGATCCAGCTCAGGCTATGGGCGGTGGGAGATTTATGTGGATGGCAAATCTCGATGATGAGATGCCCAATCCTGACTATGGTGCAGTACTCATCGATGTCCCCGACGATGAAACTAAATTATCGGGCAAATTGATTCGAGATCGCGGTTATGTGGAGAAAATCCCCGTGATTTCTCGCTATTGGTTCGGGCAAGATGGTATTTTGACGATCGATACCGAATATGACAATAATCAGGGACAAGAGCGGTGCTGGTTTATCACCGATGATTTTCGGGTGCGAGTCAGTAGCGTCCGCATGATGAATGGTGTCAATCTCACCACCTATTGTTCCGAGCGTCGCTGTATCTCTGATAGTACTTTGGCTGCGATGGTACAGCGGAATTTAGCCAGAGTTTAGTGGTGGTTGCATTTGCAGGTAGGGGCAATTCATGAATTGCCCCTACCTGCAAATGCCATCACTATTGTTAAAAATTGTTGCCTTGTAATCGACTCTGCAACGACGACCTTGATGAGCCTGCTATCTTGAGGAAAACCGATTATAGTCTTGCTCCATGTATAAGCCGTTTTTAGAACATTTAGACAAAGAACTGTCGAGCAGATTCGATTTGCGGAAACGGTCTATCCCAGATGGTTTGGAGTTGAATGTCAGCGACAGGGGCAAAAGTCCAGCCACGATTCAAAGCTGGTGCTATGAATGCCCCCAATTGCGAAAAATTCGGTATACATACATCGATGCTGGGGCGAGTGCCCAAATTTTCAATAGTGTCATCTATCCCAGTCATCACTACGACTTACCCCTACTAGGCTTAGATTTCCTTTCTTTCGGCAAAGTCAAAAATCTGGTAGTGCTGGACTTTCAGCCGTTATTCCAAGATGAAGCTTACATCGCCAAATATATCGAACCGTTGAAAATATTGCACGATCGATATCCAGATCTATCCCAAGATTTGGAGATGAAGTTTTATGACTCAAATCAATATTTTTCCAAATATCTGCTCTTCGCAAAAACAGACGCAGAAACCGTCTCAACCCGTTTACTGGAAGCATTCAAAGACTACCTAGACTTGTACTGGCAAATGCTCGATCGAGCCGAACCCCTCACAGATCCAGCCGACATCCAACGCATCGCCAAAGCCCAAAAAGATTACAACGCCTACAGTGCCGAACGCGACCCCGCATCAGGGCTATTTAGCAGCTATTTCGGACACGAATGGTCGGAAAGATTCCTCCATGAGTTCCTATTTGAAGGCACAACACCTCTAGTCAAGGCATAGGGAATAGCCCAAAGTATTGCCGAGCGGATGAGAATTACTAATTCTTCAACCCTTGTGGGTACCCTCACGACGAGGCTTCCGAGGCGGTTGTGCTTTCTATTTCCCGATTTCTTACACCTGATGCCATGACCCTATATCAACCCTTCCTAGACTACGCGACAGACTACCTCAAATCCCACCTAGCCGATCTGAGTGATTATCCCATTCCGACGGGATTCGATCGCCAAACAGCAATGACAGGGAAAGGTGACAAACAAGTAGAAGTAGTCACCACCAGTCATGCCTTCCAGTCTCCCAAACTGCGGCAAATTCGGGCTGCACACGTCCAAGGCGGTGCCTCCTTGCAAGTACTCAATTTTGTGATTTTCCCCCACTTAAATTACGATTTACCCTTCTTTGGGGCGGATTTGGTTACTCTCCCTGGCGGACATCTGATTGCGATCGATATGCAGCCCTTATTTTGGGATAGCAAAGCGTATCAAGAGCGATTTACTACTCCCATTTTGCCGATATTTCATCAATATCAGGCGCATCTACCTTGGGGCGGTGATTTTCCTGACGAGGCGCGTCCCTTTTTCTCGCCTGCTTTCCTGTGGACACGTCCCCAAGCGACTGAAGATGTCGAAACTCATGTCTTTGGAGCATTCAAAGATTATCTGAGTGCGTATCTCAATTTTGTGGCGCAAGCCGAACCAATTACCGATCCAGAGCGGCTCAAAGAGATCGAACAAGCACAACTACGCTATGTGCGATATCGATCGGAAAAGGATCCCGCCAGAGGCATGTTAAAGCGATTCTATGGCGAAGAATGGACGGAAGAGTATATCCACGGCTTCTTATTCGATCTCGAACGCAATCTTTAGGGATTTTGGATTTTGGATTTTGGATGAATACAGTCTCTGACTCCCTATACTGCTAGTGAAGAGGGCGGGTTTGAACGAATCTCTAGTAGAAGCGTTATCGATTTCATAAACCCGCCCCTACAAACCCCAACTCCCAACTCCCACCCTCCCAACCCAAAAAGTGGTGTAACTATGGTACCGATCGAGAACTGTAGAAACTCGACAGGGAGAAGATTATTAACGTTTGTGACAAAGATGATAAAAAATAGCAAAGAGTTCGCAGAAGATTGTATAAACTTAGATGAACGGGTCGGAGCAGCAAAACTCTCCAAACCCACGAACCTCTCAGATTAGATGCGAGGGTCGATCCAAATTTATTAAGCTATGTTGCGCTAAAGTCGGAACTACGGCGCGTAAATTTGACAACAAAACTATTACAAAGACTAAAGGATTAGAAGACATGTTAGATGGATTTTCCAAGGTTGTCGCCCAAGCAGATGCTCAAGGTCAATATCTTAGCAGCAATCAACTAGATGCTTTGTCCGCAATGGTCAAACAAGGCAACATCCGCATGGATACAGTCAACCGGATTACTAGCAACTCATCCGCGATCGTTGCAAATGCCGCTCGTAGTCTATTCGCAGATCAACCTCAACTGATTGCTCCTGGTGGAAACGCTTACACCAGTCGCCGGATGGCTGCTTGCTTGCGCGACATGGAAATTATCCTCCGCTATGTCACTTATGCGATCTTCGCTGGCGATGCGTCTGTACTCGACGATCGGTGTTTGAATGGTTTGCGCGAAACTTACCTCGCACTAGGTACTCCTGGATCTTCCGTCGCAGTTGGCGTACAGAAGATGAAAGATGCAGCTTTGGCAATCGTTGGCGACACCAACGGAATTACTAAAGGCGACTGTAGCGCAATTATGTCTGAAGTAGCTGGTTATTTCGATCGTGCAGCAGCATCTGTCGGCTAGTCGATTTTCTTCACAGACGATCGATTTTATCAATATTTTTGTTAACCATTATCAGGAGATTCATTAGGTCATGAAAACCCCATTAACCGAAGCAGTAGCAACCGCTGATTCCCAAGGTCGCTTTTTGAGCAGCACCGAATTCCAAGTAGCTTTCGGTCGTTTTCGTCAAGCAGCAGCTAGTTTAGAAGCAGCTAAAGGCTTAACTGCTAAAGCTGATGCTCTAGCGTCTGGTGCAGCAAATGCTGTTTACCAAAAATTCCCCTACACCACTACCATGCAGGGGCCAAACTTCGCAGCTACCCCAGTTGGTAAAGCGAAATGCGTTCGTGACATCGGTTACTACCTCCGCATGGTGACTTATTGTCTCGTAGTCGGTGGTACTGGCCCGATGGATGATTATTTAATCTCCGGTTTGGCTGAAATCAACAAAACTTTTGACTTATCCCCTAGCTGGTATGTTGAAGCTCTCAAGCACATCAAAGATAATCACGGTTTGAGCGGCGATGCGAAAGTTGAAGCCAATTCCTACCTTGACTATGCAATTAACGCTTTGAGCTAGTTAATTGACCCACCTGGGGCTATGTTTGTTTGCTTGCGATATCGTTGGTGAAGAGATGTGGCTCTGGGTATTTTTTTGGAAATTTTTAGTGTTAAGTTGAGATGGGTGTTTTTTAACACAGAGGTACACCAAGGTTTTGCCGAAGGCAGGCTACGCCAACACGGAGGTTCACGGAGGAATATGATGAATGATGAATCGATTATTCAGGGTGGAGAACCGTTAACTGTAGAACAGGCGATCGTCAATCTTCAGTGTGACGATCTGAGTTTGCGGACTTATGCGGCTTGGTGGTTGGGGAAATTTCGGGTTGAGGATGCGGCCGTTGTGCCTGGATTGATGGTAGCCTTGAATGATGAGGCCGATCGAACTCCTGAAGGTGGTTATCCCCTGCGCCGGAATGCTGCGAGAGCTTTGGGGAAATTGGGCGATCTTCAGGCGGTACCCGCATTGATTGAGAGTTTGAATTGTACGGATTTTTATGTGCGGGAGGCGGCGGCGCAATCTCTGGAAATGTTGGGCGATAAATCCTGTATTCCCGCGTTGACTCAAATCCTGGCTGTGTCGGTGCAGGATGGGCAACTTTTGCCAGTGGGGAGAGATTTTTCTCAGCCTTATGATGCTGTATTGGAAGCATTGGGTACTTTGGGTGCGACGGGAGCGGTACCTTTTATCGAACCATTTTGCGAGCATCCCCTGCCGAGAATTCAGTTTGCAGGGTGGAGATCGATGTATCAATTGACTCAAGATAGTAATTATGGCGATCGATTGGTGGCTGCACTGAGTCATCCCGATCTTCAGGTGAGACGCACTCTATTGGCGGATTTGGGAGCAATTGGCTATCTTCCAGCCGCAGTACCTATCGCCCAAACTCATGCCGAAAATAGTCTCAAATTAATCGCGCTCAAAGGGTTATTGGAAAGTCAGATCTTGCTCTCACCAGCCGATAGACTTGCCGATGGTGCGATTCAGGTAATGGAATTGATGGATGCGTTACTTTGAGTGTAGTAAAAGCTGCTCGTTTGGGTTAAAGTTAGACGACATAACTCCTTTTTCTCATGGCTAGAACTGTAATCCAGACTAATCTCGCACCCGCACCAGTCGGCCCATACAATCAAGCGATCCTCGCAACTGGTAGAATGTTATTTGTATCGGGTCAAATTGCGATCGACCCTAATACCAACCAACTCGTTCATCAAGGGGATGTCGTCAAGCAAACCGAGCTAGTGATGGCAAATCTCGCCGCTATCTTGAAAAAAGCTGGAGCGACTTTTCAGGATGTGGTAAAAACAGGGGTATTTCTCAAGGATATGAACGATTTTGCGGCGGTGAATGAAGTTTATGCACGTTATTTTGACGAAGCCAATGCTCCGGCTCGCGCCTGTGTGGAGGTAGCTCGTTTGCCCAAAGATGTGCTCGTGGAGATAGACTGTATTGCGGCGATCGACTAGGGTATCCTAAATATAGGGAGGGTATCCATGGGGGGTACCTCTACAACTTAATTGTGTATGTCCTATATTTGTTCGATCGTGTCATGCCCAAGTATTCCCTGGTCATTCCAGTTTACAACGAAGAAAGTACGATTCCTGAATTGTATCGCCGCGTCAGTGCGGTGATGGATGGATTGGATGGTACGTCAGAACTGATTTTAATTAATGATGGTAGTCGAGATCGGACTTTGGAATTGTTGCGGGAATTGCATGAGCTGGACGATCGAGTGGTATATTTGGGGCTAGCGCGAAATTTTGGACATCAAATTGCGGTGACGGCTGGATTGGAGTATAGTCGTGGTGATGCTATTATTGTGTTGGATGCCGATCTTCAAGATCCGCCCGAATTGATTCCTGACATGTTGGAATTGTGGCGACAGGGCTATCATGTGGTTTATGCTCAACGGCTCGAACGTGTCAAGGAAGGCTGGTTTAAGCAGCTCTGCGCCTATGGTTATTACCGGATCCTCAAAGAGCTAGCTGATGTAGATATTCCTACCGATACAGGCGATTTTTGCTTGATGGATCGAGAGATAGTCAATCAACTTAATAATATGCCAGAGCGCAACCGTTATATTCGCGGCTTGCGCTCTTGGATTGGCTTCAATCAAACCGCACTCAAATTCAAACGAGATCCGCGTTTTGCTGGAGAGGTAAAATATACCTTCACCAAGAGTCTAGCTTTAGCAATTAATGGCTTGGTGTCATTTTCCACAGTTCCCTTGCGGCTATCTACTTATTTGGGCTTGTTTTCGGCATTTGCTGCGGTGGTGATGGCGATTTTGGTGCTGTACTGGCGGATATTCACCAATTCTAACTTGAATGGCTTTGCAACGATCGCGATCGCTATTTTCTTTCTGGGTGCGGTGCAATTAATTAGTATTGGAATTTTGGGCGAATATATCGGTCGGATTTATGATGAGGTCAAAGGTAGACCTCTATATACTTTATCAGAAGTCGGTCGCAAAAAATCTCCCAAGAGGTTGCTACCCTCATGATGCGACGATCTTCGTGCTGTGGAATTAACCAAAGTTTTCTGCTAGATAAAAGCCAGAGTTGTCTACACTACCAGATTCAATCGTCGATAACTCACGACTTTCACTAATCGCCCGTTGCAAAATATGAATCAGCTTTTTGGTTGAGAAAGATTCTAATTCTAGGTAGCAACCAGCATCCAACCAGGCTAATTCGGCTTGATTCAAAGTAGCGCGAAGATCGGGATGGAGTTGTTGGGAAATTTCAGCAGATGCTGGGGATTGTAGAGTCATCACATCGAGATTGTCTATAATCTGGCGGGGGAGAATACCCACGTCAATAATTGGAATAGCTGGGTTGGGAAACCATGTTTCACTTGCTCGGAGCTGTCGAGCAAGGTTGATGCCATTGGGAGTACAGTTATGAAAAGCATAGACTTTTAAATTTGGGTTGCGGGAAAGCATCTCCATCGTCGTGTCAAAAATGTTCTCAGGATAACCATCAATAGTGAGAATCGCACAGTTATGCTCAAAGTGGAAATTATTGCTAATTAGCAGTTGGGCAATTTCTGGGGTATCACAAACGATTGCTCGATCGAAACTATATGCAGTAACTTGTGGATTTGGCGTAGCGGGTAGACTAAAAGTTTGAGATAGTGATAATATTTTCTCAGGTTGGTTATTGATGCTCATCCATCGATCTAACCAACGATCGAATTGAGTTCGATCGACTGGTAATCGATTGAATATTTGGCTCTGTTGACGGTTACGATTTAGATATAATGCAGTTGCAGCAACCCCTAAACCGATCGATCCAATTATCCCCTCTAATGTTTTTTCACTAATACTCAGTGGTAAACCAATTATCAATAATGCTATGGCGATCGTTTTCAAAGTCGTCAGCCGATTGTGTCGAATGCGACGATTAAATTGAGTCGAGATGCTCTGTTGGGAAGTCCGCCAAATTACCCAGCCCAGATATGGAGTAGCTACGAGTGGTATCCCTTCATCGAAAGAGATTTTTAGGACACCTCTAAATAAAATACTGCTTAATAATGTAAATAATAATCCACCAGCAACTATGCTCAATCCAGCCCAGTTATTTTCAGAACGAGATTGCAACCTCTTATTCAATAAGTAGTAAAGTTGAGTAGATGTGAAAAATAAACTATCTTTAGCAGAAGTATTGCTTACCAACTGAGCAAATAAATTATCTGTTAATCGCTCTTTTTCTGACATCAATGTTGGTTCAAAGGCAAATTCATGGTTACAGCTTTTGCACCTGCCCATACTACCCATTCGACGATCTTTAAGATTATTACTAGTGCCACATTTTATACATTTCACGTTTGCTTGCCCTCAAAGATTTGATGATCTACTAAGATAGTATAATCTTCGCACCGTCTAATTAACCAAAATTTTCTGCTGTATAAAAGCCAGAGTTATCCATAGTTATCATGCTACCATATTCCATCGTTGATAACTCACGACTTTCACTAATCGCCCGTCGTAAAATATGAATCAGCTTTTGGCTTGAGAAAGATTCTAATTCTAGGTAGCAACCAGCATCTAACCATGCTAACTCAGCTCGATTCAAGCTAGCACGAATATCGGGATGAAGTTGTCGAGAAATTTGAGCAGATTCTTGGGATTGTAAAGTCATAACATCAAGATTATTCATAATCTGGCGGGGGAGAATACCCACGTCAATAATCGGGATAGCCGGATTGGGAAACCATGTTTCACGTGCTCGGAGCTGTCGAGCCAGCTTTATCCCATTGGGAGTGCAGTCATGAAAAGCATAGACTTTTAAATTTGGATTGCGGTAGAGTATCTCCATCGTCATGTCAAAAATGTTCTGAGGATAACCATCAATGGTGAGAATCGCGCAGTTGTTGTCAAAGTGAAAATTATTGCTAATTAGAATTTGGGCAATTGCTGGAGTATCACAAATTATCGCTCGATCGAAACTATAAGCAGTAACTTCTGGATTTGTCGTAGCAGGCAAACTATAAGTTTCTGGTGATGGTAACATTTTTGTAGATCGATCGTTGATACTTATCCATTTGTTCAGCCAAGTATCAAATTCAGTTCGATCGATTAAAAGATTACTATTAGCAGTATAAATTTTTTTTTGTTGCTGTTGCCCTTTATAATTCAGCCAAGCTGCATTTAGCCCTAAAAGGATTGCCATAATTCCGAGTGGTAATAATAATCGATCGACAATTATAATGACTATTCCGATCGATGATAATACCACAGCTAAAATCCTTATAACTTTGAGACTCTTTTGTCGGGCACGTCGATCGAATATAGGAGAAGTGCTGAGTTCAGCTTCTACCAAAATTAAACAGGCAATAAATGAAATTGCTATAAATATAGTAAGAAGAGGATATGATAAAGCATATTGTGCTGTGATTACAACGATTACTACACCTAATACGAATATAACATATGTCAAAAGCATAAATGCAAATATCATCGGAACTCCGATAATTACACCAAGAGCAATTCCGATAAAGTGTAAAATTTTACCTGAAATATTTTTAGGTAGAATAATATATATAGGCAGAATGATATAATATATAGGCACAAAAGGTATAAATAAAATGTACGCAAATATTATGAAAATTGGGGTAAGAACATATTGACCTGATTTGCCAATTACCTTGAATAGATAAATCAAACACGACCTAATTTTTCTAGATATATTTGAATCTAATATCTGTGTAAAAATAACTCTAAACACAGATAACAAGTGCTGTGGAATATTATCTTCGCGCAGTCGTAGTCTTTTGGCTAATAAATAATAAAGTTGACGAGGAGTAAAGAATAGGGTGTCCCTCGCAGAAATATCAACTAATAGTTCAGCAAAAAAAGGATCGGTTATTCTAGTCTGCGAGGACATTTCCGTTGGGTTGAAGACAAATGGGTGATTGCACGAGCTACAGCGGGAAAGGTTCGCTTCTTCGTCGATATCGTTGTCGGTATGGCAATTTATACATTTCACGTTCGATCGTCCTCGAAGATTTGATTATTCAGTAGAATACTATAATCTTCACGGTGTCTGATGAGTCGATGGTCACAATTACCTAATAATACTTCGGCTGGGCGCGGGCGGTGGAGAAAATGAGAAGACATGGCATAACCATATGCTCCTACATCTAAGATTGCAATAATATCGTCTATTTTTAGTCGTGGTAGCTGACAATTGCGCCCTAGATAGTCACGAGAATAAGTGGTATTTCCACAAACATCGGTGCTAAATAACTCATTCCCATTTTGCCAAGTAACTATTTCTCGATAGCCACCATGCACCGAGGGTACCGAGAGATTTCCCACCGTTGTATCGACACCGACGATTTGTTTTTCGCCTTGCCATTTTGTCGAAACTACCCGTGCGAGTAGTACAGCACATCCGGCGATCGCCGCCCGCCCTGGTTCGATGGTAAGCTGAATCTTGCGCTCCAATTTCGACAACCTGTCACTCAATATCCCCCCAAACTCCACCCAGTCAAAAGTCGCCTTGTCATGATGATAGGGATAGCCAAATCCGCCGCCAAAATCCAAATAACTCCAATCTGGTAACTTACTGGCGATCGATAATAAGATATCTATGGCATCTACAAACGCCTGTGTCGCATTCGTACCCGTACCGCGATAGAAATGTAAACCCTCTATGGTTAAGTCAGCTTGACGGGCAATCTCGATAGCTTTGTCAAATTCATCGGGATGTACCCCAATCCGACTATCTCCAGTCAAGGCTGGATAATTTAACCGAAATCCCAGTCTAGGTTTTGCATCTTCCCTACTATAAACATCCACCAAAACTTCCAATTGACTCAGACTGTCGAGATTAATGGTGTGAATGCCCCATTCGAGCATTTGACGCAATTCGGATCGATCGAGATTGCTCCCACTATACACGATTCGATCGGGTGCAAAACCAGCCGCTGTAGCCAAATGTATATCCCCTGGCGTATTAGCATGAATACCCCAGTCGTGGTTTTTAAAAATTTTTAGGAGGGCGACATTCCCATTAGTCACACTAGCAAACTGAAACTGAGTCTGGGGATAGGGGATAGAATTAGTGATATGCTCGATCGTCTCTGTTAATCTATCGAGTTGATATACATACAATGGCGAACCATAGTTAGTTAATAGTTCTTGGGCGGTATCTAGAGAGAATGGTAAAATATTCTTATCCATTTAATTCATGTTCTAATCTAAGTTAGTTTTCTATCTCTGCGCCCTCTGCGTCTCTGCGGTTAAAAAATCTTAAAAATTATAGATCCTTATAGTTATTCTAATCATAGTTCGATCGGATAAATTCCCATAAAGGTTTAGGCAACCAAAATGGATGATTCCAACTGTAGCTACCAACCTGTTGCCCTAATACTTGAGTGCGCCATTGCTCCCACATAATAATTAACCATAATATCTCACCAATGCGCCGACCTTGAATCGTGCCGCTAAATTTACCACTTACAAGCATAGTGGCAATATCCGATTGCCAAAAACCCGATTTTTCCAAGACTTGAGGATTCAACCATCTACCCAAATCGCTCCATAAATCTTGCAATAACCAAGCATTCAAAGGTACACCCATCCCCCGTTTAGTTCGCCAAATAATTTCAGCAGGGAGGATATTTTCTACCGCTCGTTTGAGGATATATTTTTCACAAGCACCTTGTAAATTAAGGGTGCCAGATACGCCAAATGTCCACTCTGTTAATGCTAAATCGCAGAAAATCGATCGAACCTTCAATCCACAAGATTGAGCCAAATTAGTTGCACGAGGGTGGATATTTTGGGCACCTTTGAGCATGAGCGATGCACGTCGCAAACGGTGAAGTAATTCAGGGGCAAAAGTTGGATTGAGAGCATCATTAATCCAGTCAGCAGGATTTAAAAACTGGGTTTGCGCCACCATCTGGGGTTGAAATGACTGCTGAGTGTATCCATACAGGCGATGGAACGTCTGGAGATATGGCTGAATGAAGTCTGTACTCCCTCCATAAATACTAGCCGCAATTAGGGGCTTATTCGTCCAACCTGCAAATAATTGATCTCCGCCTTCACCGTTGAAAATTACCGAGACTTCTTTGCTCGCAGCTTGACAGAGGAGATAGAGCGGTACTGTTACTCCATCGCCATAGGGTAAGTCTAGAGCACGGGCGGTAGAATTAATTGACTTCCTAACTAAGCGAGGATTTACAGGTACTTTTACTAATGGAATTTGGAGATGATTAGCCACTTGCTCGGCGTAAGGATATTCGGAAATACCCACGTCACCAAAATCGAGAGTATAGGCGCGAACTTTAATTCCATTTTGAACTAATAGAGCGGCGACGATCGAGGAATCCAATCCCCCAGATAATAATACCCCAACTGGCTCGTCTGGCAAATCCTGAATTTGTCGCTGTATTGCCGATTGC
Organism: Chamaesiphon sp. VAR_4_metabat_408; assembly: GCA_031422115.1. Lineage (GTDB taxonomy): Bacteria > Cyanobacteriota > Cyanobacteriia > Cyanobacteriales > Chamaesiphonaceae > Chamaesiphon. The sequence continues at coordinate 57,043 of JANOPX010000318.1, forward strand.
AATAAGTCTTGAAGCTGATTAATGGCAATAGTTTCATCGGCGATCTGTTCGTTTGATTGTTGCCATGAGGCTTGACTAATTATGACTGGTTGAAGATGCCCCAATGCCCAAGATAATTCTACTCCGGCTGGGATCGATCGAATCCCTTTGACTGGCGTTAATGGTGTGGGTACATATGAAAAACAACTATAGCCATATAGTCCATCTACATCGATTTCTGGTTGAGCAATGAGGGGTAATAATAACTGTAAATGAGAAGCAAACCAAATTGTTTGCTCGCATTCTAGCCAATATAGTGGCATTCGCCCAAAAGGTTCTCGCCCCAATACTAGATCGGATTCTTTTAAATTTGCCCAACAATCATTTGCCGATCCAGATGCTGAAATTCCCAAGGGTGTTTCAGTCAAAGACTTAATTGGAGCCAAGAGAAGACTAGAGAGCAGTTTAGATCGATCGACCTCTCCCCAGTATCCCACCAATTGCCCAGCTAAAACGATCGCCCCTTGATAAAATTGCCCCATTATTTCGTGTCAAATGGTGCTTGCTTGAGCAATTTATCGCCTACGAGCATTTGAACTTTCCATGAGCCGCTAGCTGCACCAATTGGCATGGCATAACGGCATTGAGTATTCCAGACGGGGGTAGTAATATTTTTGGTTTCAAAGCGATTAGTATGGGCAATTTGTCCACCAGGATTGAGCCAATTGCAACTAAGATTCAATTTATCGCCGACAGGAGCATCATTCAGCGTTACTCGATAAGCAACTTGAGAGCCTCTAGTGACTGTCTGGAGATTTTCACCCCCATCTTGTACTAGGGTAATTCTAGCTTCAGTTGCAGTTACTTTAGCGATCGAACTAGCTCTATTTTGGGAAGATATCCCAATTCCTACCCCGATAATAACTAGTGCGGTAACAGCGGCGATTGCTATGCTAGTATTCCGTTTTCGTTCTCTGGCTAAAGCCTCTTTCCGCTGTACCTGAATCATTGCCTCATCTAATAATTCTGGCGGTAGATTTAGCTCCTCCAGTATACCCTGAACTTGCGATCTATCCAATTCATCAGCTTGACGATTTGCCAATCTACCGACTTCACCAACGATTCGATCGAGTTGCTGTGTGGTTAAGCGTTCTTCCATGATTTATCACACTAGAGCTATACCCACATTATAAGGGATAGATGGTAAAGACTAGGTTATGTAGAAGATTTACTTTGGTGACTGTGGAATGTTATTTTGCTATATTAGGTTCTATGTCAATATTTCTGGCGATCGGTTCAATTCACGCCCATCGATGAAATTTCTCCATCATTCAAGTTTCGATCGTAGAGAAAATAATAGATTAAATGAAACTATTCAAGAAAGCTAGATTTAGACAGAAAAATAGAAAGCGTATTTACCAATTTATATTCGCAATCTTCTTGGCAGTTAATATTATTGTATGTACTGGTGTCTATGCTTCTACACACTATGGTTTCCCAGGGATATTCGGCTTAGGACTTACAAAACCTCATAGTTCCAAACTTCCTAGCGACCTTGGATTAGAATATAGCACTCAGAGAATTCCAGTTAGTTCTACTGAATGGTTGGAAACTTGGCTCATTCCAGCCCGAAATGGTATTTCTAAAGGAACAGTATTACTATTTCCAGGGATTGGGGATAGCAAAGGCAAGCAATTATTGTATTTAGCTCAAAAATTCAACTCTTTAAACTATGATACTTTACTTGTAGATTTTTTAGGTGTTGGGGGTTCTAGCGGTAATACGATTAGCATTGGGATGCGCGAAGCTAGAGATGTTGCTCTAGCATTTAATTATGCTCAAAAATCTCAGCTTAAACATCCGTTGATATTGCATGGCATATCAATGGGTAGTGCGGCAATTCTCAGAGCAGTAGCCGAGAAAAATATTAATCCTGATGCAATTATTATCGAGTTGCCATTCGCCCATCTAACCAATGCAATTGGGAGTAGAATAAGAGGAATGGGCTTTCCCTCATTCCCATTTGCAGAAATGGCCGTGTTTTGGGGTGGTATTCAACATGGATTTAATGCCTTTGCCCATAATCCAGTCGATTATGCCAGTCAAGTCAAATGCCCTACTTTACTCATGTATGGTAAGCTCGATCGCTGGACTACCAAATCTGAAATAGATAGTATATTTCAGAATTTGAATGGCATTAAAAAACTAGTCGAATTCCCCAAAGCAGGACACGATCTACTAGTAACAGTCGATCCAGAACATTGGCAGCAAAATACCGAAGAATTTTTATCGAAGCTTTAGCTATAGATCTACAGTTTTTATGTTTTAGCCTTTATTATAGAGATGGTAGTCGATCGATAAAGTTGTTGAACCTCAGAGACGCAAAGGGCGCAGAGATCGATCGCCCCACCCGAATCAATAGGGTAAAATATACATAGCAATCCTAAATGAGAAACTAAATTTATACTCTGCGCCCTCTGCGTCTCTGCGGTTAAAAATCTCAAATCCAAAATCCAAAATCTAAATGACTGCACCTCTTAGCTGGGAAGAACTAGCAACCCTGACAGACTTCCAGATCGATACCATCAATGGTACCACCAACTCTCAAGCCCGCCTACGTCTATTTGGGCAAAGTGAAGCCAGCGTGCGCGTGACTCTGTACCGTGACAACCATGCTTGGTGTCCATATTGCCAGAAAATCTGGCTGTGGCTCGAAGAAAAACAGATTCCCTACCGCATCGAAAAAGTGACGATGTTTTGCTATGGGGAAAAAGAGAGCTGGTACAAGCAAAAAGTCCCATCGGGGATGCTGCCAGCATTAGAATTAGACGGGCGGATAATTACCGAGAGTGATGATATCTTACTCGCCCTCGAAAGTGCTTTCGGTGTTTTGAGTTTGGGGATGAAAGATCCACAGGTGATACCCCTGCGACAGTTGGAGCGATTGTTGTTTCGAGCTTGGTGTGGGTGGTTGTGTTATCCAGCAAATTCGCCCAAAGCAGAGCAGCGCAACAGGGAGCAATTCCAGGGCGTTGTGGCTCAAGTTGAGTCTGCACTCTCTCAGACTGCTGGCGGCTACTTTTTGGACGAATTTGGTACCGCTGACGTTATCTTCACACCCTATGTGGAGCGGATGAATGCCAGTCTTTATTATTACAAGGGCTATTCCCTCCGCGAAGACAATCGTCGGCTAGGTGCTTGGTTTGATGCAATGGAGACAAGAGCGACTTATCGCGGTACCCAGAGTGACTTTCACACCCACGCACACGATTTACCGCCTCAAATGGGTGGCTGTTGGGAAAACGGGGAATCCCAGATGCTCAGAAATAAAGCGCGAGTAGATAATGGCTCTTGGTTTGGGCTACCAGATGTGAGCTATCCAGAGCCAGAAACTTCACGCGCTGAGGCTCTTCAACGCACGATTAAGCATCATGTTAATATCATCAAAGTCAATCCGGCTGAGGATAGCTTAATCGATGAAGCTCTAAGGTGTGCGCTGACTCGGATGATGACGGGAGAAGATTGTACTCCACCGCCGGAATCGGATTTGGCGTTGCGGTATTTACGCGATCGAGTTAATGTACCTAGAGACATGTCTATCTACGCGGCGAAACGGTTGCGGGAAGCTCTCGAAGCAACTGCTGCGCTGGTGGGAAGTCGTCAAAATCCACCAATTCCACTCAATCATCGTCGAGATCAAAACCCGCTTAGTTTTGCTAGTCTTTGATGATATGGAATGGGTTTTTGGTATTTACCATACGAGAATCTCTAAATTATTGACGGTATGATGCGGGTTGCAGCAGTTTTATTTTTAAAAACCATCATCCGATCCGATTTGAACTTTTACTACCCACGACTCACTATTTATTGCTCATGAGCCTCACATCTGCAATTCTAACTAAAACTACCGCTCATTCTGACGATCGATTTGCGATCGGTATTGCACCTTTATCGTTGACTGAAGTTTACACCTTAGCTGACGATCCCGCAAATGGGGCGGTGGTGCTGATGAGTGGGACGGTTCGCGATCGCACTGACGGAAAGGCGGTAGAATATTTGGAGTATCAAGCTTACGAGCCGATGGCGATGCGGGTGTTTGCTACAATTGGCTGGGAGATTCGGGCACAATGGGCGGATGTGACTCGCGTAGTAATTCACCATCGGGTGGGTAAGTTGAAAATTGGCGAGATTAGTGTGTTGATTGCAGTAGGTTGCCCCCATCGTACCGAAGCTTTTGAGGCTTGTAAATATGGGATTGATACGCTCAAGCATCAAGCACCAATTTGGAAGAAGGAGTATTGGGCGGATGGCGCGAGTACTTGGGTGAGTATTGGGGCTTGTGAGAGTTGTTAGAATTTTGGATTTTGGATTAATACTGCACTCAACGATAAACACCACACAATCAACCTGTAGGGGTGCCCCTTGTGGGTACCCTCAAATGAAGAATTAGTAATTCTAACAACTAATGGAGCATAGCTATTCTTTTTGATAGCTATATCCCAACAGGCTAATTTCTGCTACAGCACCTAAAGTCATACCTAAAGCAGCAGAGACTGCACCATCCCAGCCCGATTGTACACCAAAATAAGCCGTACCTAACATGACGATCGCGCCCAGCCAAGCAGCATAGTTGATACTCCAATTCCGCCCTTGAGTGACTAAAAATCCTTGAGCGGCATTTTGGAGAGCTACCAATAGTGGCATTATCCCACAGATTAATAATACCGGACGTACCCTTGATATTAACTCTCGATCGCGCCCAATAAACCACTCGATCGCAGTTTCGCTCATGGGGGTAGCACTAACTAAGAGTAAGATAGCCGAGCTGACGATACCGACAGTGATGGCGAATAAGATGAGGATTCGATCGCTGACTAGTTTATGATTGCGAATGATAATTTGCTGTACCATGCGGGTAGAATTGGCGATTACTATTACCAATCCCCAAGCAGCAGGCCAAGCAGCTAGAGCTATATTACCATCATTCGCTCGCGCCACTATCCCGACTAGAGCCGCACGCGCTCCCCAACCTAAGACCATCGTACCGCCCAAAGGTAAATAAAATTTCCATACGCCTGCCAAATCCTGGGGTAACTCTGGGGTGGATATTAATTCAGGTGGTTTTGTCGCGCCCAATTTTTGGGCTAAATAGGTGGCGGCGATGGCTTCGGCGATGACACCGCAAACTAGGCTCATGGCGGCGACAATTGCACCAGAAATTTGAAGTTTAAATCCTAGGGCGAGAATTCCCACGACTACGAATAGTCGAATGATTCCAGCTTTTGCGACGGCGTTACTTTGCCCAGCATGAATTAATAAGCCTTGAAAATATCTGCGCCAACCGATCGCAAATGGCCATAAAATAACGATCGTCATTACCGATCGCACGGTATTACTTAGATTTGGCGATATACCTAACCATCCCTCACCGACGATCGCAAATACAAAAGGAATGGTGATAATTGCTAGGAGTAAACTCATGGCTCCACTAGCAATTAATGTGAATTTCCAGAGTGCTCTGCGGGAGGATTGAGTAGGTGCTAAGGCATTACTTGCATGGAGAAGCATGATAATTGGACTTTCACAGAAAATCGCGATCGTTTTTGCGACTCCGACTGCGGCGATGTTGATTATGGGAAATGGTAAACGGGCGAGGGTTGTGGTTGTTAAAGGATCGCCTAATGCCATTGAGACATCGGATAGGGAGAGGGGAATGAATTGTTTCCAGAGTTGGATTAGTTGGGATTTTGGGGGCATTAAATGAATTGAGAATTGAGAATTGAGAATTGAGAATTGGGTTTTTAGGATGGGGTTTTTAACGTGATACTTCTGCGCAGGCAGACGCTACGCGAACGATTACGCTCAGTAACCGTGTGCGAAGAGGATCTTATAGGGTTTGGGATTGTTTAATTTGGATTGGTTCGATCGATCTAATTTCTATGTCTAGTTGTTCTTTAGACTTTAGTTCGATCTGGTTATCTTTGAGCCAGTCACTATTATAGACGGTTTCTAAATATCGATCGCCTCGATCGGGATTTAGCATGAGAATTGATAAGGGGCGGCTTTGATTTTTGTAGGCGTATGTTAATCCACCTGCTAAAATTGCTCCAGTGGATGCACCGAGGAGTAAGCCTTCCAGTTTGGCGATTTGATGACAGTAGGAAAAAGCGATCGCATCGCTAATTGTATAGGCAACATCGAGTAAACTAGGATCGAAGTTTGGTGGAGTGAATGATAAGCCTAATCCAGTCATTTTATAGGGAAATCTTGGTGTACCAAATACGGCAGAGCCTGCTACATCTACACCGATAATTTTTGTGGTAGGATATCTTTGTTTAAAGTATCGACTAATTCCCGCTATTTGTCCGGCTGTACTGACACCAATGACGATGACATCCGGCGCACCATTGAAGGCTGATTCAATTTCACGAGCGGTATAAATCTCGTGTGCGTCGGGATTGTGGGGGTTGAGATGCTGACAGGGATACCAAGCTCCAGGGATACTATTTGCCAAAGTTTGGGCTGTTTCCATTCTTGCTACCTGCATTGAGCCAAAACTATCCGCAGCACTGAGGGGAACCTCGATTAATTCTGCACCGTGAGCGGCTAAGATCCGTCGCATGGTGGTACTTGTTTTCGCATCGATGACAATCTTTACCTGATAACCTCTAACTGCGCCTACCATCGCCAGAGCGATACCAAAATTACCGGAGCTAGACTCGACGATCGTACCACCTCGTTGGAGCAATCCTTCCGATTCGGCTCGATCGACCAAACAGACAGCATTCTTTTCTTTGATGCTTCCGCCTGGATTGCAGGATTCGAGTTTGAGATAAAGATCGTGCTGTTGACATAGACTACTGACACGATTTAATCTGACGATCGGTACTGTACCTAAAGCTTGAGTCAAATCTTGAGCGATAGAGCGGGAACTAAGCGGGGGTGATTTTGTCAGCATAACTATTGTTGCCAAAGTAGATGTCGATAACTTCTACTTTGGCACTGCTAAATGAAAACCAGATGAATTGATGCTGTCCAACTTTTTCATCTCAATTTCATCTCATAGCTTTAGACTGGTGAGTGTATAGGGTACCCCTGTTAAGGTGAATTTTTGTACTATTCAATCGACAAAATGGCGCAGAAGCGTCAAATATTCCAGATGTTTTTACCTAACTTAACCTTCCCCTCCCACAAGCCAACAAGGCGAACGGATTCACCATCCCCACCGTCT
>JANOPX010000319.1:0-6791 GCA_031422115.1 Chamaesiphon sp. VAR_4_metabat_408
GGGGGACGGGGGGACGGGGGACTGGGGAAGTTGTTACCCTCCTACCCTCCTACCCTCCTACCCTCCTACCCTACTACCCTCCTACCCTCCTACCCTCCTACCCTCCTACCCTCCCAACTCCCCTTTCATAGATCTGCATGAAGCTCGGCACGATCTAGGAGAACTTGGGCATCCAATTCTGGTAATATTTCACCTGAGATCGATCGCCAATAGCCTTTGAGCCAAGGAGCTAGTGCTGGATGAGGGGGTAGATGGGGCGCGAGATGGGGTTCGTACCATTCGATATCAGCGATGGCATCAACTACCAAACCGAGGGTTTTGAGCGCGCCTGTGGGGGTGACATTACTAATGACGATCGTTGGTTGGAGAATTCTAGTTCGCTGGGGAGTTTGGGGCGTTAGCTCCAATAGTCTGGCAAGATCGGCAATCCACAGAATTTCACCCCGCCAATTGTACACACCCATTACCGCTGAAGGCAGATGAGGCATCGCTACCACTCGATCGATCGGAATATTCATCAGTTCCGTGACTCGCTCTTTGACACCTTCTCCCTGCTGGATCGCAATTACAATTGGCAGATTAGATTGAAGATAAAACTTCAAAAATTGGTGTCTATTTTGTCGATCGTCTATCGGCAAATTGCCGTTAGAACTAAGTTGGCGTTGTGCTACCATGTTCAATCTATTAATCTCCGGTGGTATCGCCGCTAAAAACTCAACTTCAACCTGTCCAAAGTCGGATCTAAATTAAGTAACTAATAGCTTAACCGATCGCTATTTTTTGCAGGACATCTAATAATTCAGCCCGATTTAATGGCTTACTGAGATATCGATCGGCTCCTTGTTTCAATCCCCAAAATCGATCCATATCGGTATTCTTCGTCGAACACATCACCACGGGAATCTTTTGAGTGTCCTGCTGAGACTTGATCGCTCGGCAAATTTCAAAACCACTGCGTCCGGGTAAGATGATATCGAGAAATACAATATCTGGCTTATTTGTATGCAGGTGATTCAATGCTTCCTCTCCGCTCATAGCGAAGTTGACTAGAAAACCTGCTGCTTCCAAATAACTGGTCAAAATCATTCGATCGGTCTGGACATCTTCGACAATTAGTGCGGTCGCCATATTTTACTTCCTATATTAAAGATTTAGACAGGTTGAATTGAATAATTAATTAGATTCATTTGCGACAGTACTCAGATACTTTTTCGCAATTTCTAATACCAAATCTGCTTGGATTGGTTTGGTCAAAAAATCTGTCGCACCAACAACCTTGGCACGGACTCGATCGATCACTCCATCATTCCCAGTCAAAATCACAATCGGCGTATGCCGAAAAGCATTCACTTTGCGGAGCCGACTACAAATTTCATACCCATTAGTATTCGGCATCACCAAGTCCAAGAAAATCAATTGAGGTTTCTTGGAGATCGCCAAGGGAATTGCGCGAGTTGAATCCAATATCCCCATAAAGTTGTACCCTTCAGCCCGAAAGATTTGCTCCAACCTATCGCAAACAAACGGACTATCATCGATACAAGCAATCAGTGGCGGAGCGGCTCCACGTTGACGATTTTGAGCTACTACCGGATCCTCAAAATCGGCTATATCGATCGATCGAAGGTGTCCAGATTTAATATGTGCCAAGAAAGAAGTAGCGATCGATAACGGTGATTTGCGGGTCTTGATGGCAATTTCTCGAATACTATGCTGTCCATCTAGTACTAATTTTAGGGATGGATAAGCAGCCCGATTGACCAGTTGACGAAATTCTTCCTCTGCGGCGATTTCAATCCCTCGATCGGGTAAAATATCGGTTAGTTTTGCGTCTCTCCATTGCTGTTGTTGTTGACTAGCGATCGCAAATGCTCGATCGAGATCGATCAGTGTTAGTTGTGGACTAAGTTCTGTTTTGTCCACCACTTCCCAACTAACTCGCTCTGCTTGAATCAGATCGAATAATACCTCAATAATCGTTGATTGAATATGTTTGACTAATGCAGTTCTGGTGATGCGACTTTGCTTCGCCCAATTTACCAATAAATAGTATTCCCAGCAGCTATTCATCTCTGCTTGATTCAATGCAGAAATATCTGTCAGTGCCCGAATCCGCATCTGGAGATCCTTAGCACTACTGCTATCTACCGCCGCAATCGTACAATTTCTCACCCAACGACGAGTTGGATGACTACCCCCAGTTGCATAGAGGATCCGACCGAGGTAAAAATAAAGATGCCACTCTTGTGCTTGGGGATTTTTGAGTAAAACTCGCCCACTGAAAAGTTGCTGCTTAATTTGACTCAATTGAGTGGCTAAACCGTCGAGTGTAATGTATTCGGCAAGCATTTGATTTTGCGCTCGTCAGCAGGTGTCATGATTAACGATTGGACTAGCACGATTCGTGCATCTAGTCACAATCTATTGTTCCCACCGATCGGATTTTTCTCTCACTGCTTGCCAAGTTAGTTGGGAGTTGGGTGTAGGAGGGTAGGAGGGTAGGAGCGTGGTAGGGTAACAACTTCCGCAGTCTCCCCGTCCCCCCGTCCCCCTACCCCCCACTCAACTTCGCTTTATAGCCCAATTTCGTCAGGATCTCCAATAATTTCTGCCGCTGGTCGCCTTGAATTTCGATTTCGGTGTCTTTGCTCGTTCCGCCCGTTCCACACTGGTTCTTGAGCTGTTTGGTGAGGATCTGGATCGTTTCTGGCGACACTTGAAAGCCACTGACGATGGTTACTGTCTTTCCGCCTTTGCCTTTCTTTGATGCTTGAATTTTGAGGTTGTGTCGATTGGGTGCTAGTTCGGTAGTTTCTTCAGCTTCTGGTTCTTCATCCCCAAATTCGCGATAGACGACTCGTTTGCTATCTTTTGCCATATTTCCGATCGACGATCTAGACTGTCTTACGATCTTACAACCTTTGTGCTGCCTATGGGCAAAGGATTATTAGCACCTGGCGGATAGTAGATAAAATTATTTGGATTCGATCGATTTCTACCAAATCTGGGAATCATAAAGGGGAATATCCCACTCTCAGAAGTATTTTAAGGATGTCAAAGATCGCCGTATTTGCCAGCGGTGCCCATGCTCTTAATCTAGATATAGTGGCATGAGTAGCCCATATTTACCATCTGTCTCGATTATAATTCCTACGCTGAATGAGGAAAACTATATTCGATCGGCAATTAGTTCATTTACCACTAGTGCCTATCCAAATATTGAGAGCATATATATAGTTGATGGTGGCAGTATCGATCGAACGATCGAAATAGTCAGCTCCTTATCCGAGCAAGATTCACGGATAAAATTTCTTGACAACCCCCACAAACACCAATCTTATGCGATTAATTTAGCTCTAAACTATATTAAAAGTGATGTACTGCTCAGAGCTGATGCTCACGCTGAATATGGTATGAATTATGTTGAGAAATGTATAGAAACCTTACTCGAAAATCGCGCTCTCAATGTTGGCGGTTCGACTAGATTTGTTGCCAAAGGAAATTTTCAAGCTGGTGTCGCATTAGCAGCATATAGCATTCTCGGTAATGGCGGCGCGAAACATCGAAATATTGAGTACAATGGCTATGGAGAAACAGTATTTCCTGGTTGCTTTTGGAGACTAGCTCTCAAAAATGTATCTGGATACGATACTAGTATGTTAATTAATGAAGATGCTGAATTGAATATTAGGTTGTCAAAATCTAATTTTGATTACAACAGAATTTCCTTTTATCAAGATCGACATTTCCCTAACTTAGATACCCTGAATACTAACGATCGTTCGGCAGTATATATCAACAATGAGATAAAAGTATACTATTTCCCCAGGGATACATGGTACTCATTGATTCGGCAGTATTTCAAGTATGGAACGGGTCGTTATATCACCGCATCCAAGCACTCCGACAAGCCACAACTCAGAGGAAAGCTACCTTTTATAGTTATTTCAGTCCTCTTACTTTTATCTATCCTAGATATCTTGACCCCCAATCTACATATACCTAGCTATGAGCTAATAGCTCTCTGTGGGGGCGTATCCCTAGCTGAAAGTATGCGAGTAAATATCCAATTCATCGATACTTTTGAAGATCTTATCTGGCGCGGTAAAAAAGACCGATTGCCATCATTTATCTGCCGCTATTTTTATTCGACGATCGCCCTAGTTACTATGCCATCAGCACATTTTGCGGGCTATTGCTACCAATTAGTCAAGGATAAATCACAAATAAACATAGATCGAAGTGTCGATTTTCCACAGGAGAGGCTACACCAACATTTTTGGTACAAATCTCCAAAGAAAAACTAACTACTTCTTTCGCAGTGTCAATAAATTCTAACCGCGCAACGGAATCACTTTGGCTGTGGCTGATTCCCTAGCAACACGAATCAAAAGTGCAGATTGAATCAGAGATGCAACCATCGAACTACCCCCATAACTAAACATGGGAAATGGTAAACCAGTCGTAGGAAGTGCCCCAGATGCAACACCAATATTAAGTAAAGATTGGAGTACGATAAATGAGGTAGATCCAATTGCTACCAATCGATGAATGGGATCTTCGGCACGTTGGGCGATTATTAAACCTAGGGTAGCATAACTCATCACCATCAATAAGATAAATACACTCCCCAAAAAGCCAAATTCTTCGCCAAAGACAGAGAAGATAAAGTCTGTATCTTGAATCGGTAAATAGTCGAATTTCTGTTGTGATAAACCATAGCCATTCCCCCATAGACCGCCAGAGCCGATCGCCAATAAACTTTGGATCAATTGATATCCAGGCCCTGCTCTATTTTCATCAGACCAAGGATTGAGAAATGAGATTACTCTGATTCTTTGATACTCATTAATAGTGATACTTATCCCGGCGAGTAATATCCCGCCTAATGCAGTTCCAGTTAGATATCTCAGTGGTAAACCGCCCGCAAAAGCGATCGCCCACAAACCCATTCCACATAGAGCGGTAGTACTGAGATTTGGTTGTTTTAAAATAGCTAATAAGACGATCGCAAATACACCCAACCAGATTGCTTTAACTCGCCGTGGAGATCGATTCCATCCGCCAAATACCTTGGCAGATTGCAGTACGAGAAATGGTTTGATCAGTTCTGATGGTTGGATCTGAATTGGGCCGATCGCCAGCCACCGAGTCGCTCCTAGAGTGGTTTTGCCGATTCCTGGCAACACTGTCACGATTAATAAACCCAAAATACCCAGTAGGAACCAGTGGGAAATATCTAGTGATTTGCGAATTGGGTGATGGACGATGATATTGAATAAAATTAGGCTGACGATCGCATAACCAATTTGACGATTGAAATAGTACAAGCCAAATTTTTGCTCGACTTCGCCATGATAATAGGATGCGGAAAATAATACTACTAATCCGATCGTCAACCAAATAAAAGTCAACCACCGCATCAATCGTGCTGTCAATGTCCAGTCTTTTACCGTCGGATCGTAGAAAGGGATGAGGAGTTGGAGGTTCATCAGGGGGGAGGGGTCAGGGGTGAGGGGGACTGGGGGACTGGGGGACGGGGGGACTGGGAGACGGGGAGACGGGGGGACTGGGGGACTGGGGGAATCTAGGAATGCTGAATTTTAATCCAAAATCCAAAATCCAAAATCCAAAATCCCTCATCCCTCTACCCTCATCCAAGCTAATTTCGCCGCACCAGTTATCCCGGCATTATTGCCGAGTTCGGCTTCGATTAGCTGGAATTTGGGGCGAGAAGTAGCCATGACTCGACGATCGATCTCCCGTGCGGCTGCTGGGAGAAAATACTTCGCACTGGCACTGATGCCGCCACCAATAATCGCTACTTCAGGGGTAAGAATATATACAATACTAGTCAAGCCGATACCTAGATTTCGTCCGTAACTCTCCCAAAATGCTAAGGCTTGCTTGTCGCCTGCTGCGGCTAATTCGCCCATTTTATCTGGCTCTTTGCCCGTGATGCGGCGAATTGATTGCCCCGATAAAAACTGCTCCAGAGAGCCACTATTACCGCTCTTACAGTCATGTCCTCCTGCATCGAGGGTAATCAATCCCAATTCTCCCGCACTCCCGGCATGTCCCGTAAATAGCTCCCCATTGATAAATACCGCTCCACCAACTCCAGTACCCAGAGTCAATAAGATCGAGTTGGGATAATTTCGCCCAGCACCGAGCCAATTTTCCCCCAATCCGGCACAGTTACCATCATTGCCAACCACTGTCGGTAAGCCAGTTCGCGACTGGATCAGCGTAGCCACAGGGATGTCAATCCAACCATCCAAATTAATCGCAATTTTTGCCACCCGTCCGCTGAAATCCGCTGGTCCAGGGGTGCCTACACCGATCGCCACAATCTCGCTCAGATCTGGGGCTAGCTTGTCGATCGCATATACCATCATATCGATGACAGCTTCCGGGAGCGATGGTTGTGGTGTCGGGATACTTATCGATCGAGTACAAGTCCCATCCCGCCTAAACCGCCCCAATTTAATCGCCGTACCACCCAAATCGATCCCAATTACTTCCATGATTAAACTGGTTATGTTTAGATGTTCGTCACACTTATATTTCCCATTTAGACTAGGCACTAACCCACTCAGGAAAGAAGATTGTTGCTGAATCTAGAGTCTAAGTGCGGAGGTTGTTGACCCCACCCCAGCCCTCCCCTTGCCAAGGGGAGGGAGCAAAGCCCCCCCTTTCCAAGGCTATGCCTTACCCACAGATCTTACATGGGTTGTGGGTAGCGGGTTCGACTGGTAGGGGCAATTCATGAATTGCCCCTACCAGTCGAA
>JANOPX010000320.1:0-16210 GCA_031422115.1 Chamaesiphon sp. VAR_4_metabat_408
TTAAAATCGAACATAGCATCGACAATTACTAGCATAAACCTACCCCTACAGATCTATTGACGAATCAATGACGCATTTTTTCAACCAACCGTAGGGGCGGGTTTATGCTAAAAATCCTCGTCTAACACCATTACCTTCCAACAAAACCCGCCCTCCCTCACTAGAAGATCTCAAATGGGTTCTATATTGGTACAAAATGTGAGCATACACAGATCTCCACTACCCCACAAACCCCCTCTTGTGCGTTCTCCTCTCTCTCTCCCCGCTCTTGTGCGCTACCCACTCTGTCCTCAAGAATGCTAGGATCTACAATAGCAAGAGAAGAAGTGAAAAATAAATCAGGATAACCGAATGACAGAGATAAATAAGTCAATATCCTTTGATGGTAGGGACATTCGGCTTAAAGTCGGCGTATTCGCACCCCAAGCTGGTGGTTGCGTCTTAATCGAATCGGGCGATACCAGCGTGTTAGTTACCGCCACCCGTGCCAAAGGGCGAGATGGAATTGATTTCCTGCCCTTATTAGTAGACTATGAAGAGCGGATTTATGCGGCTGGGCGGATTCCTGGAGGCTTTCTCCGGCGTGAAGGCAGAGCACCAGAGAAAGTAACATTGATTAGTCGGTTGATCGACAGACCGATGCGTCCCCTATTCCCCGACTGGATCCGCGATGATATCCAAATCGTGGCTACCACCATGTCCCTCGACGAATTGGTACCGCCAGATGTCTTGGCAGTGACTGGGGCTTCGATCGCCACCCTCCTCGCTCGCATCCCCTTCTACGGGCCAATGGCAGCCGTCAGAGTGGGTTTAGTCGGCGATGACTTTATCATCAATCCTACCTATCGGGAAATTCAAGTCGGCGATCTAGATCTCGTCGTTGCTGGCTCCCCCGATGGAGTGATCATGGTCGAAGCAGGTGCCAATCAGCTCCCCGAACAAGATATCATCGAAGCGATCGATTTTGGCTACGAAGCAGTCCGCGAACTCATCACCGCTCAACGGGAACTCATCGCCGAACTCGGTATCGAAATCGTCCATGTAGACAAACCCGCCGTCGATTCTAGCCTCGAAAACTTCATCGAAAATCGGGCTACCGAGAGTATCAAAATCATTCTCGGCAAATACGAGCCAGACAAAAAAATCCGCGATAGCGAACTAGATGCAGTCAAAGCCAAAGTAGTCGAAGAAATCGCTACTCTGCCCGAAACTGACTCCATCCAAATCGCCGCAGCCAGCGACAGCAAAGCCGTTAGCACCCTGTTCAAAAGCGTCACCAAAAAGATGATGCGACAGCAAGTAATCGACACCGGGAGACGTGTAGACGGACGCACCCTCGACCAAGTTCGCCCCATCACCTGTGCTGTGGGCGTTCTACCCCGCCGCGTTCACGGTACGGGCTTGTTCAATCGCGGACTCACTCAAGTCCTCTCCTGCTGTACCCTCGGTACCCCTGGAGACGCTCAAGATCTCGGCGATGACCTCAACCCCGAAAATACCAAACGGTATATTCACCACTACAACTTCCCCCCTTATTCTGTCGCCGAAACCCGCCCCATGCGCGGCCCAGGCCGACGGGAAATCGGTCACGGTGCCCTAGCAGAACGCGCACTCATCCCCGTATTACCCAGCAAGGATGATTTCCCCTACGTATTGCGAATCGTCTCAGAAGTCTTATCTTCTAATGGTTCGACTTCGATGGGTTCCGTCTGTGGTTCGACCCTAGCACTAATGGATGCAGGCGTACCGATTACCAAGCCCGTCAGTGGTGCAGCAATGGGATTGATCAAAGAAGGCGATGAAGTTCGCATCCTTACAGATATTCAAGGTATTGAAGACTTCTTGGGCGACATGGACTTCAAAGTTGCGGGTACCGATACCGGGATTACCGCGCTGCAAATGGACATGAAAATCAGTGGTTTACCAATGGAAACCATCGCTGAAGCCATTAACAAAGCGCGTCCCGCTCGCCTACACATTTTGGAAAAAATGTTGGCAAGTATCGCCGAACCTCGCCCCGAACTCTCACCCTTTGCGCCGCGCTTACTCACCTTTAAAATCGAGCCAGAATTAATTGGCTTGGTAATTGGGCCTGGTGGTAAGACAATTAAGGGAATTACTGAGGAAACTGGAGCCAAAATCGATATCGATGACGATGGTACTGTCACTGTATCAGCGATCGATAACGACAAAGCCAAACGCGCCATCCAAATCGTCCAAGGTCTCACCCGCCGTCTGAACGAAGGCGATGTCTATCTAGGCAAAGTGACCAGAATTATCCCCATCGGTGCCTTTGTAGAACTCCTACCGGGCAAAGAAGGCATGATTCACATCTCCCAACTCGCCGACTATCGCGTCGGGAAGGTAGAAGATGAAGTCGGTGTCGGCGATGAAGTCATCGTCAAGGTTCGTGAAATTGACAACAAAGGACGTGTCAATCTCACCCGTTTGGGCATCCATCCCGATGAAGCAGCAGCAGCTCGCAAAGGCTAACGCAGAGGTCAGGTGTGCTTGTATACACAAGTTGACTAGAATTCAGTTCTGATTGATTTACCCCCCCAACCCCCCTTGCCAAGGGGAGGGCTGGGGAGGGGTAAACAACCTACGCAGCAATTCAACAAACTTGTGGACACACAGTAGTAGGTCAGGGGTCAGCAACTAGATCTCATCAAAGGCGTAATTCTTATCTCTGGTGCGAGATTGCAAGTTGCTCACCCAGCTAAAACCCCTCCCATCCAAGAACTACGAACGAAAACCCAACATTTCAGCCATAAAGCTGGTGTTGGGTTTTTGCTATTTACGTTGCCGATCTTTTTGTTTATACTACTATTAAAGTGAGCGAGTTTGTGTGATGAATATTCCAAAGTTAATTCTAAGTGCGATCGCGTCTGGATCGATTCTCCAGGGGAGAGGCTACGCCAACGGTATTTATTTTAGCTGTTTGCCCTCATTAGCCCAAAGTGATGACATCAGTAACAAAACCTGTCGAGTCAGCGATCCTACTGGCTCACCACTGAATATTCGCCTGAAACCTAATGGCAAAATTGTCGCTAGAATCATAAATAAAAGAGTCGTTTATCCTCAATCAATTATTAGAGCTAATAATGGCAAAAAGTGGACATTAATTGCGATTGAAGAGAAGCACAAAACCCTAGTTTTAGGCTGGGGGCTGCGTGAATTCATTAGTTGTTATTAATATTGACGAGCCACAGCTCTAAATCTAGAAACTACTAGGATTCAGGTATAGAATAGCTAAATTTATCAGTTTGGGGTGAGTCGATCGCGGAACATAGATGTTAGAGTATCAGTCCATTATAATATTGTTAGATCTGGGTGCAGTTTTATTTTATTATGGTTGGTATAGATCGATTCTCCGAGGAGAGGCTTTGCCAACGAATGTTGCATTAGTTGATGTTATCATCATTAGAGCGATCGTCGTATTAACGAACTATGCCTCACATCATCTAAAGATCGAAACTATAGTCAAATTAAATTGCAGACAAAAATATGATATTTTAATACCGATAGACATAAATAAATATTGGTTTAATTCGATGGAAAAATCCATCGATCGATAGTACCAATAAAATAATTTATCTATATTTCGCCAATGCCAGCAGCGACAGTTCGGGTTTAGCCTGTCTCCCTTACCAGAGAGAGCAATACTCACATTATATAAGTTGTTAATCTATTAATCGTCGATCCAATCAATTCCTACACAGAGAGTCAAAACTAAATTCGATCGGCCAACTATAATTCGATCTAATTTCCAAGATTATTTGAGGAGGTAACAAAAAAATAAATGATAGTTGTCAAATATGTCAATTTTAGTCACAGGCTGTGCAGGGTTTATCGGTGGTCATCTCTGCCATAAACTCTTAGAAAGGGGAGAAGAAGTCATTGGTTTAGATAATCTAAATGGATATTACGATCTTTCCCTAAAGATGGGTCATTTGAGTCAATTACAGGCTTTTCCCAACTTTCGTTTCTTCAAGGTAGATTTAGCAGATCGTCAAGAAATAGCCAAAATATTTGCCAAAGAACAGCCCCAACGAGTCGTCAATCTGGCCGCTCAAGCTGGAGTTCGTTATTCGATCCAAAATCCGGCTGCTTATATCGATAGCAATCTCATCGGCTTTGCTAATATTTTAGAGGGATGTCGTCATCACCGAGTCGAGCATCTAGTCTATGCCTCTTCTAGCTCGGTTTATGGTGCCAATACCCAAATGCCATTTGCTACCAATCATTCGGTAGATCATCCATTAAGTTTGTATGCAGCTACCAAGAAAGCGAACGAACTAATGGCACATTCCTATAGTCACCTGTACAATTTACCAACTACCGGATTAAGATTTTTTACTGTGTATGGCCCTTGGGGTCGTCCAGATATGGCGATATTTTTGTTTACAAAAGCCATCTTGGATGGTCGATCGATCCAAGTATTCAATCATGGTCGCATGAAACGAGACTTTACTTATATTGACGATATCGTCGATGGGGTATTAAAGGTTTTGGATCGCGTCCCTGTCGCCAATCCTGAATGGTCTAGTCAGTCTCCCAACCCCAGTAATAGTTTTGCCCCCTATCGGATCTATAATATTGGAAATAATAATCCAGTAGAACTAATGGAGCTAATTACTACCTTAGAAAAGTGTCTGGGAATGGAGGCAAAGAAAGAATACTTACCGATGCAGATGGGCGATATGCTCGCAACCTATGCTGATGTGGATGACTTAATTGCTGATGTCGGATTCAAACCCGCAACATCAATTTCCGAAGGTCTCGAAAAATTCGTAGCTTGGTATCGTAACTTTTACAAAGTCTAGAAATTTAACTTTTCATACAAAAAATAATGGTTATCTTTCAGCGATTTCGACATCTTTTCCGCGAAGGTCTTTGGATTATTATCGGCCAGGTAATGCTCGTAGTTGGGTCGTTACTTGGAGTCAGGCTACTAACGGGGCTACTCGACCCCGCAGCCTATGGCGAGCTGGCTTTAGCGATGACACTTGCCACCCTGGTAAATCAGACTGTGCTCGGCCCCTTAGCCCAGGGGGTGATGCGTTTTTATGCTCCCGCAGTGGAGCAAGAAAATTTAGGTGGATATTTGAAGGCAGTTCGCCGGATGACTGTCTTGGCTACTGTTGTCATTGCTGTCGCGACGATTGTGGGGCTGTGTGGCTTGGCGATCGCTGGGAAGTATGATTGGATTGGGATTACTGTTGCATCGTTGATTTTTGCGATTGTTAATGGTTATAGTTCGATTATTAGTGGTATCCAAAATGCCGCTCGTCAAAGGTCGATCGTCGCCCTCCATCAAGGCATCGAGCCATTAGCGAGATTTTTATTTGCGGCTCTATTCATAGTTTCCTTTGGAGCTACGAGTACGGTGACAACTATCGGTTATGGCGTAGGTATTATCTTATTATTGATATCTCAATTTATCTTCTTTCGCAAAGTTATTCCCAAGAGTACAAACTGGCAGAATAGCGGTAAAACTTTACAGCAACAGATCTGGGATTACTCTTGGCCATTCTCCATCTGGGGATCCTTCTACTGGCTTCAGAGTTCAGCCGATCGCTGGGCATTAGGGCTATTTGCCACTACTCAGGAGATTGGCTTATATGCAGTGCTGTTTCAACTTGGTTATTACCCGATGTCAATGGCAACGGGAATGGCAGTACAGTTAATTACACCAATTTTTTATCAGCGAGCTGGTGATGGTAGTGATGTCAAGCGCAATGCCGAAGTCCACAAACTGAGCTGGTTGCTGACGAAACTGTCTTTGGGCGTAACCGCAGCATCATTTGCGATCGCTTCTTTAGTTCATACTCAAGTATTTGAAATCTTCGTCACCAAACAATATCGGAGTGTGTCGCCTCTATTACCCTGGATCGTTCTGTCAGGTGGTTTATTCGCTGCCGGACAAACTGTATCGCTCAATTTGATGAGCCAAATGAAAACACAGAAAATCATGAAAGCCAAAATTACCACCTCAGTATTGAGTGTTATCTTCACCTTTGCTGGAGCTTATTGGTACAACACGATGGGAATTGTCATTGCCAGTATTTTAGCCTCACTTATATATTTAATATTGATGATATTGCTACAAGAGAATGAACTACGATTGACAAAAGATACGGAGGATGGTTCGTAATTAAGATTTATTCTGTTATGCTTTGAGCGATTAGAATAACCAACTTTACCAACATTTTCAGTATAGTTCGCCAGTCAAATTACTTATAATTGGAGCCTTAAATCGAATGTCACTCAAACTTCAAACCAAACAATTTCTGTTCGAGTCGGGAATCTGGTACAAATTAAGTCTCATGAGAATGCTTCCGAGCATTATCAATTGGCTAAAATCTGGTTGTACTGAGAACGCTCCACACCCAGTCAAAATGATGGTGATCGAGTCCTATATCGATCGGTTCTCCCTCACTAATTTTGTCGAAACAGGCACATATCTTGGCGAGACACTCGGATATATTGCTGGCAAAAGTGGGGTCGAGTGTATCAGCATCGAACTATCTCACGAACTACATCAACGAGCGCGTCAAAAATTTCATGGGCATCGAAATGTCACCTTACTTGAAGGCGATAGTGGTGAGAAACTACCAGAGGTACTCGAAAAAATCACTAGCCCAACTGTCTTCTGGCTAGATGGGCACTATAGCTCTGGGATCACCGCCCAAGCCGATTTTGATACACCTATCAGTAACGAATTGGAAGCCATCCTCAAACATCCGATCGAAAATCACATCATTCTCATTGATGATGCGCGTTGTTTTGATGGCACCAACAATTACCCCCACCTTGACGATCTCCTCGAAGTAATCCGGGCAAATGGACGTTATACAACCGAAGTTTCTACTGATATCATCCGCATCATTCCTTGTGCGGCTTGATAAATTCGACAGGGTAAAAATATTTAGGGGATCGTATCTACCACCCAGATATAATCAGGACAAAACGAGTGCAAACAATTATCTTCTCCACGATATTTTTGCTCAATCTCATCACTTGGAAAATTTATGAGAGTCGCGCACTAGATCGATTACTAACTCTCTGTATGTGGGCCGCACTGACCATGTGGTACTGTATCCCCGCCGGAATTGCGGGGTTTTATCAAGAACAGACACCATTTAGCATCTTTTATTTATATCAAGATAATGTCAGCAAGACAAGCTGGTTCCAAGACTTCACCACTCTTTTTTCCCTCGAATCTCTAGCTGTTTTTATTGTTTTAATCTTAATATTATTCAATCCCAGCAAGAAGCAATATATTCGGGGAGAAAAGAACTTCAACCTAGAATATAATATCGATCGGATTTCATCACAAGCCAAGACAATTATGTTGATTGTCGGTATGATGATGATTGGTTATCAAGTTTCAAATTTCGGCAGTAATTCTGATTACTTAATTAATAATAGTGCGGATGCATACGCAAATGTTGATGCCGGATCGCAGATTATCTCCTTTGTAAAGCCGATATCTTATTCAATGGTGGTATTAATTGCCATCTACGAACAAAAAAAAGCTGGTTTCGTCAGAGCAGCTTTTGGGCAAATTATCTTTGAATCTATTCTAACGACGATGAGTGGTGCGCGAATTTATATGCTGACACCATTTATTATCTTTATATTTAGGATGTGTAGTAAAGATAAAGCCATCATCGAGGAGGAGTACCTCAGTGGATCTCTAGATTCTACATTTGCCGTTGCATCCAGGAAAACTCGGCTGCGTCAACGAGAAAAAATTCGCCTAGGAGTGACTTTTTTTACGATTATGTTATTCCTAATTTATGTCTTCTTGCCCATTGCCAAATCAGTAGGGGAGGCGAGATCTAGTGGTGAATTTAATCTTTATAATGTTGTCGTTGATACTTTTGTCAATAAAAAGCCAGCTTCCGCAGCAGGAGCGGACGACAGCAAGAAACTGGAGGATGTGGAATCTGTCTTTATCAAATTAGATTCTTTTACTAATGGAGCTATTCTCAATCATACTTCGGGTTATGGAGATGGGGGTATTATGCCCTATGTGGGATCTGCCTTGGTATTTATTCCTCGCTTTATTATGCCTGATAAACCTGTCGCCGGAACTAGTGACGGGACGATATATACCCACCCTTCTCGTTTAGTCACTAGGAGTCTAGGGATTCAATCAGATGCGATGAATGTGCCTAGTTCGCCATTATCGATTACATTTTGGCACTTTGGCTACTATGGATTTGCAGTAATGATTTTATTTAGTTTTTGGCACTTAAAATATCTAAATTATCTCATTAGTTCTCCTTCTTTTGTTTATAAAACAATTGGTATTTTCTCGCTCAATCTGCCTAGTTTTACAGGAGTTTTTCCGGCTCCTGATGTCATTGTCAAAGATTGTGTTACGTTATTCACAATAATCTATTTAGTGGATCTTCACAGAAAATTTACTAATACTGTAGTTCAGGTTGAAGATTAAGAATATGGCAAATAGTCAAAAACCATCAAAAATTATCGTTCGGATCAAAGGTGGATTGGGGAATCAACTATTTGCGTATGCTGCGGCTCGTCGGCTAGCAATAGTCAATCAGGCAGAACTAGTCATTGATGATGTGACTGGTTTTAGTCGAGATTTGCAGTACAAGCGTCAGTACGCATTAGATTGCTTCTGTATCCCAGTTCGCAAAGCAACATCAAATGAACGGCTAGAACCTTTCGAGCGTTATCGCCGAGGGATAATTAAGTGGACTTCTGACAAGAAACCATTTTTAGAAAGATCCTATCTCGAACAAGAGGGAATTGATTTCGATAGAAGACTTCTAGATCTAAAAGTCAACGGAACGCTCTATCTTGATGGCTTGTGGCAGAGTGAAAACTATTTCAAGGATGTAGAGCAGACTATTCGGGAAGATCTGCGGATAACTCCCCCAGAAGACTCGGAAAATCTGGAAATGGCGGAGAAAATCGTGGGTTGTAATGCAGTAGCTCTACATGTGCGCTGGTTTGAAGATCCAAACAGTGCTGGAGTACATAATCTATCAATTGAATACTATCAGCAGGCAATTGCTTTAATCGAACAAAAAGTTAATTCGCCACACTATTTTCTCTTCTCTGACAATCCAGCAGCCGCAGCTAAGAAAATTAATCTTCCCGAACAGAATGTGACTTTTGTCTCTCACAATCTAGGTGACAAAAATGCCTATGCAGATTTGTGGCTAATGTCTCAATGTCAGCATTTTATTACAGCTAATAGTACATTTAGCTGGTGGTCTGCATGGCTGGGGAGCAATCCAACTAAAGTTATTACAACTCCATTTTGTTCGGCTACTTCGGAACTTACTGCTTGGAATTTCCCCGGATTAATTCCCACAAGTTGGTACGAAATTAAGTTATGATTTTCCAATGGGAATAAAAATTGAGTTGGATTGTGTGCGTCAGACTAATTTTGATATTAGACAAAATGGGATTCAGTTAATTGAAACAGAAAACGATGTAAATATTTATACCGATCCGTTTCGGACTGTTCCCGTCTTTATCACTATGCTGACAGACAAAACAGTTTTTGTATTTTCGGATTTCGAGCAAATATACCAAATGGACTCTGTAGATAAAACTATAGATCCAGCCGGGTTTTGGGAAATTATCCTATTTGGAACTGGATTGTGGACGAGAACTTTGTATCTAAATATAAAGCAAATGCCCAGTGCCGGAAAATTAACGATCGATCGACAAACAGGCACATACTCAATTTCTAAATATTGGGACTATAATGTAGAACTCGATCCTATATTAAATTCTTCTGAAAAAGTCTCTGATGGTTTGATGGCAGCTCTCGATGTAGCCTTTGCAGATCTCCATCCCAGCAATTTGTATTTATCAGGTTTAAGTGGTGGTTTAGATAGCCGGATAAATGTGGCAATGCTATCTAGACATGTGAGTAGAGAAAAAATTAAGTGTTTTACCTTTGGGTTCGATCGCAATATTCTAGAGCACAAATTTGCTGTTAGCATAGCTGAAAAGTTAGATTTAGCAAAACCTGATTTTTTTAGATTGAGTTCCAGCAATTATCAGAATGCTTTAACTTACTTGCCAAAGAATAGTGGTGGTCAAATTAGTATCAATCACTGCCACATTTTAGAGTATTTTAATCAAAATAAAGAAGATTATGACGATCGTCTCTTTGTTTCTACATACTTTACTGATGCATTATTTGGGTATGCTTGCCCCAAACAAAAAAATATAGATACGCCTCAAGATTGTGGATATTTTAAACGCCTCAATAGTAGTACTTTCATCGCTAAAGAAATAAAAGATCTAATCGCTGATGACATAAACAATTTGTTGGTGGGATATGATAATAGCCGATCCAACTATGGAAATATAGATGAATATACATATATCATCGAACGCAATCATAAGTTTCACATGTATTTAGGATTTTTGCAGGGGAAGATTTTAACTACTCAGCCAATTTACGCCAATTACGATCTTTTGTGCTATTGTCTCTCGATCCCGATCGAGCTAAAATTTGGCAAGAGAATTATCGATCGCTTATTAGAACGACATTTTCCATCAATTGGATTAGAACGAGTTGAAAGTATTTCATCAAGAAGCTTTTCTGCTGGTATATCTTCTGCGCCTGGTAAATATCGGCTGCAAAAAATAGCCAATTACGCCTCATTTAGAAGTGCAAATGTCGCTAATGCTTTCCTTCGTCGCTATGTCAGTCCACGTTATCAATTTTTTAATAAATATCAAACAGAAGAGCAAGAAAAAAATCTTCGGACAGAATTCAAGAAGCAATTAGAATATGCAACTTCAAAATTGTTGAAGCTAGGGCTTTTCGATCTGACTTCAAAACATTTTTACGATCGAATACCAATTAAATCATTGAGAATGGCTGAAAGTTATATTATAATATCATTAGCACAAATAATTTAAAATTATAGTCAAGCATTGCATTTCATCTAAGAATCTGTTTACAAAGTTGCTACTAAGGCTTTTCGATACTGCTTAGATGATGTTTGAAGTCTGATAGGTTAAATAGTCAAATGGCTGAAGCCGGATCGTTTTTGTAGCAAAAAGCCTCAATTGTATTGCGGTTTAATTATTGTTCATGTTACCATGAGGTGTGCTTTCAACTATACCATTTCGATCGAGATAATATCATGACACCTTATCTTCTCAATTACTTGTGCGATCCAATCTCCAAACAGCCACTTAGTCTGGAGAATGCTATTCATGACTCTAATGGTGAGATTATTTCGGGAAATCTCAAGAGTGTAAGTGGTACGATTTATCCGATTATTAATGGTATTCCTCGGTTTGTTGATAATGCCGAACTATCCAAGACAGTCGAATCATTTGGCGATGAGTGGAATTTTTTCAACTTTATCGACTTTAAAGTTAACTGGTTGAATCACACAGTAAAAAATACTTTTGGCTCGACAGAAATCTTCAAAGATAAGATCGTCGTTGATGCTGGAGGCGGCAGTGGTGCGCAAACATGCTGGATTTTAGAAAGCGGCGCAAAACATGTGATTATGATGGATTTATCTCATTCCGTCGATGACGTAGTTCAGCGCAATCTCAAACCAACTGGCTTTACCAATTATGATGTAATCCAATGTTCGATCGATGCTCCGCCGCTCAAGGAGCACTCCATACATGGCATCGTAATTTGTCATAATGTCATCCAACATACCCCATCGGTAGAAAAGACAGCAGAGTCATTATTTGAGCTAGTTGCACCAGGTAGTGAATTTATGTTCAATTGTTATCCGACGAATGATGATGGGATCGTGCGATGGGTAAGGTTTCACTTAATATATGAGCCACTCAGAGCGATCCTCAGCCGACTACCATTTTGGGCGATTTTAAGTTATGCCAGATTAATGGGAGTTATTAGAGTAATTCCCGGATTGGGTTGGGTTGCCGAAAAGAGTGGGATCTGCGTTCGAGGTGATGTACCTAAAATCGAAGGAGAAAGCTTTGTGACAAGATTGAAACGCGAATATCAATCGACAGTTTTGAATACTTTTGATGGCTATGGTTCGCATGAATATCAACATCATAAAACTAATCAAGAAATTTGTGACTTATTAACAGCATTACAGCCAGATCCTGAGAAGATTCTCAATGCTGAGAAATATTTGAGTCAACCCCAACCGATCGGTTGTGGCTTACGGGTATTTCGATAAAGTCGATTGGGGTATGAGCTAAACTGTTTAAGGCTCTAGATGTTTATTTCCTGCCCAAACACTTACTCCTGACTGTCATGAAAAGATACTTCACTTGATGTTTTCTTAGGTAAGTTACTTTTTGGCTTCTGACTCCGTTAATATAGAACATATCACACATGCGAATTCTGATTGCTGGACTTTTTCAATTTGATTGGTATGAAAAAATCTGTGCCGATACGATCGAAGATTTAGGTCATCAAGTGATTCGATTTTCTTGGCGCAAATACTTTACATCTACACCAGCAAAAATTGAGGCCGCTCTGGGATGGAGTGGCCCCATAACGGGGCAGGTGAATAATAAGTTGCTGCAAGTTGTGGCTGACAATGATATCGATATCCTTTTGATTTGGAGGGGTACTTGTATCAATCAAAGAACCTTGCAGTTAATCAAGCAAAGAAATCCTCACTGTATCCTAGTTTCCTATAATAATGACGATCCATTTTCGCCTAAATATAGTGCTAAAAATGCCCCACTAAATCAGCGCAGACTATGGAAAACATTTATCAAGGCTATTCCCGCATACGATCGCAATTTTGTCTATAGACCTGTAAATATCCCCGAAGTATTACAAGCAGGTGGTAAACAAGCAGATGTCTTACTACCCTATTTCATTCCCGAATCCAATCAGCCGATCGAACTTAACGATACCGAATTCGAGCAATTCAAATGCGATGTGGTATTTATCGGTCATCATGAGGCTGATGGTCGCGAACTGTATCTCCAGAAGCTGGTCGAAGGTGGTTTGGATGTAAAATTGTATGGTGGCAAATATTGGAATCGGCAAGTATTAGGCGATTTGGCTGATTATTTTGGGGAGGTGCGAGAAGTTTATGGGGATGAATATCGCCAAGCATTGGCTGGCGCAAAAATGTGCCTCTGTTTCCTCTCAAAACTAAATCGGGATACTTACACCCGCAGATGCTTTGAAATTCCTGCTTGTGGTAAGCTGCTACTGAGCGAGCGAACAGAAGATTTGATGAAAATGTTCAAAGAAGATGAAGAAGCTGTCTTCTTTTCTAGCCCAGAAGAGCTACTTGAGAAAGCATTGTGGCTATCTCAACATCCAGAAGATGTCGAGCGGATTGCTCGCGCTGGGATGGAGCGAGTGCATCTGGATGGACATTCAGTCAAAGATCGGCTGAAAGAGTTTGTATCCCTGTTAGAAAAAACCCATCTGGAAAGCTTAGTTCAATGCAGCAAATGAATCTAGAATGGCTATGTGACTCGCCTTCTCCATACAATTCGGATCTGTTTCGAGCCTTAGCACAAGAATCATCAATCTCGCTGACAGTACATTATCGTTGCACTACTGTCGCCAGTCATCCCTGGCAATTCGATCTTACCGAAGGTTATCGCTCGCGTACTTCTCAATACTTTTTAGGGATCGATTGGGACATACTCAAATTGTTATTTTCCTCTCCTCTGGAGCCGAGCGAGCGGTTATTTGTGATTGGGGGATGGAGCCAGCCTACTCCATTTATCTTGCTGACGCTGCTGTCTTTTGGCTTTGGCAAATATGCGATTTGGACGGATACACCAAATCTCAACCGTCCTCGCGGCTTTGTAGCGTCGATTTTTCGCTCTGTTTGGCTGCGTTGGATCCTGAGCAGAGCTTATCGAGTGATGGGCACTGGAACACCTGCGGTAGAGGCTCTAAAAATCATGGGTGCTCGCGATAGTCAGCTTGTGGTGTTCCCTTATTGGATCGATCTCAATCCTTACCAGAACCCCTCTGTATCACTCCTTTTGCCTGGAATAGATCGTCCATTACGGTTTATTTCTGTCGGTCGAATTCTCAACGATCTCAAAGGTCATAATCTAGTTTTACAAGCATTAGCGGAAGTAGATCGATCGAGGAAAGAGTCGTTATGCGAGTATTATATTATTGGATCTGGCGCGGATGAAGCAGCAATTCTGCAACAAGCCGCCGAACTTGGACTCGGCGAGCGGGTAAAAATATTGGGTTGGCTAGAGCCAAAAGCCATCATCGAACAGTTAGCGCGAGCAGATGTTTTGATCCATCCTTCGCCAGTTCACGAACCTTATGGCGTAGTTGTAATTGAGGGGATGGCGGCTGGAAAACCAGTTTTGGCATCTGATGTTACCTGTGCGGGACTCGATCGAATTGAGGAGGGTGTTAATGGTTTTATTCATCCAGCCGGAGATATAAAAACCATTGTAGATCATCTGAATTATTTCTTGGATCGGCCAGAAGAGGCAGCTAAAATGGGTCGAGAGGCGATCGACACCGCCCACAAGTGGCCTGTAGGCAACGGGGTTAATATTATCAAATCATTTTCAACAATTGAAATTTAGTAAAATATATCAAATGTTAAATTTCATCTGTAAAAAGTACTAAATTTTTCAAAATAGAATGGGTTTAATGATGAAGATCGATCGACATAAATCGGCATTTTAACTCTAGTAGTTAGTATTTGGGCTATTTATAATTGATGCTAAAGGCAAGATCTAGAATGTACGATTTACATTTTAAGAAATTAAAATATTCTAATTTAAAGATCTTTCTCAACTGCAACAGCATCAAAATAGCCCTGGACAATTAAGCTATGACTACTCGATCGCCCAATAGTTCCAAACCCAACTCACGTCGGATTCATTGGCTCTGTTATCAACCCACTCCTTATAATGATTACTTGTTTCGGAATCTCGATGCCGATAATGAGATCGATCTGAACGTATACTTCCGCCAAATCAAGATTTCCTCACACCCTTGGAAGTCCGATTTAGCCCAAGGTTATCAATCCCATGTCTACAATACTGTTTTAGGGGTTGATTGGGGACTAGTATCATTGCCATTTAGAGATCCCCAGGGATTTTTCCTCATTGCCGGGTGGGATCATCTGACTAGTCAAATTCTGCTAACTTTACTCCGTATCTTTAGATTCAAGTATGGGTTGTGGACTGACACACCCAATCTAAATCGACCTCGTACTCCCATCAAATCATTCCTGCGATCGATCTGGCTCAACTGGATTTTTGATGGTGCCGCTCAAATTTTGGGAACTGGGAATATTGGCGTAGAAAATCTAAAAAAAATGGGCGCGAAATCAGAAAAGCTAATAAATTTCCCTACTTTTCTAGATCTTGCTG
The DNA here is from genome assembly GCA_031422115.1 of Chamaesiphon sp. VAR_4_metabat_408. Lineage (GTDB taxonomy): Bacteria > Cyanobacteriota > Cyanobacteriia > Cyanobacteriales > Chamaesiphonaceae > Chamaesiphon. The sequence continues at coordinate 15,343 of JANOPX010000320.1, forward strand.
ACTACGATCTCGAAAGCGAACCACGTCAATACGATCGAGAGCGACCATTGCGCTTTATATCATCTGGAACTATTAAAAATTCTGTCAAAGGTCACGACTTAGCTATTAGGGCTTTATCGATCGCCTTCAAAAAATGTCAACATACTAATTTTGAATATTATATCGCAGGTACTGGGCCAGATGAATCTGAATTAAAGAAATTAGTTGAAGGACTAGGGATGGAAGATCGGGTAAAATTTTTGGGATGGACGGAGCCGGAGACGTTGCGGAAATTTTACCTAAAAGCTCATGCACTAATTCATCCATCCCGTTCACGATTCATATCCCAATGCCGTGCTTGAGGGTATGGCTGCTGGTTTGGTTGTATTTGGATCTGATGTGAGTGGATCTGTTACAGATCGAATCGAAAATAAGGTGAGTGGATTCATTCATCAGGCTGGGAACGTGGAGCAACTCGCAGAACAGATCGTTGCTTACCTCAGTCATCCCGAATGTTTTGCGAATATGGGCACTTATGCCCGCCGCAAATCTGAGGAATGGCCGATAGACTATGGAGTCAATACAATTAAATCGATTTTGACCTAGGATTTAGAGTTTTCAGAATTATGCTACATCCAAAGACTTCTCCAAGAAGCCTTTGGATGTGTTTTTTTAGAAGATGTCAAGACCATCAAATTTATTTACCCAGCAGAAGATGCAAAAAAGATCGAATCGACTAGAAGAAGCATCTAACCCACATTCCGCACTTCGGATAATTCAGCGGTTAAAACCGCTGCTAGTGATACGAAGTCCGCCGAAGCTGTACTGAGATTTCCAACCCGCGTAGGCGGGTTTTGCAACACTAGCGGCGGTTTTAACCGCTGGTAAT
>JANOPX010000321.1:0-12053 GCA_031422115.1 Chamaesiphon sp. VAR_4_metabat_408
GGGGGACGGGGGGACAGGGGGAGAGGGGGGGATGTTCCATACTTAGTTAAGGAATCTAGATCGTTACAGTTCGATCGCTAGTGCTAATTGATAGATATAGCGGCGAGATTGAGCTACTTCATCGCTGAGTTGACGACTGGCTTGAGAGCGGGAAATACCTTGGTGCATCAATTCAATTAGGGCATTGGTAATGGCTTCATCGGTGAGGGTAGGATGACTCACAGCCGCACCTGCAAGGACGATCGCGTATTCCCCTTGAGGCTCTACTTGGGTATAATGCTCGATCGCATCGCCGATATTTCCGCGCCAAAATTCTTCGTGTAATTTGGTAAGTTCTCGTGCTAATACTATTTGTCGATCGACCCCAAATGTCGTCCCAAAATCTGCTAAAGTTTGACGTAAGCGATGGGGTGATTCATAATAAACTAGAGTTCGAGCTTCACCTTGCACTGATTCTAGCCGATCGCGTCTTTCCTGCCCTTTGGCTGGCAAAAAACCTTCAAAGATAAACCTGTCGCTGGGCAATCCCGACGCACTTACCGCCGTAATTACCGCCGTCACCCCTGGAATTGGTACCACCCGAATTCCCGCAGTAACGCAGGCTGCAACTAGATGATAACCAGGATCGGAAATTCCTGGCATCCCTGCATCAGTAACGAGAGCGATCGATTTACCACCTTGCAACTGTTCGATTAAGGCTGGAATTCGTTGTTGCTCGTTATGCTCGTGATAACTAATTTGCTTGGTGTCAATCTGAAAGTGGTGGAGCAATTTGCCAGTATGACGGGTATCTTCTGCGGCAATAAGATCGACATCTTTGAGAGTTTGAATCCCCCGCATCGTCATATCGCCCAAATTACCGATCGGCGTACCGACTAGGTATAAAGTTTTACCAGTGATTTCGTTTGACATGTGGGGGATTTTGGATTTTGGATTTTGGATTGCTTTTTACGTCCCCAGTAAGATCGACGTAAGGATTAGATTGAAAAACTGGCATTGCCGATTTAAGATATGACTGACGTATTTTTCAACCCAATCTATCTCCCAGTCCCCCAGTCCCCCAGTCCCCCAGTTCTGTGGGTGGGGGTAGGTTGTCAGCGGGGGGTGAGTAAACCCGCGATCGAATCGGCGATCGAATCGGTATTTATTAACTACGATCTAGATCTTGCCACAATTGCGGGGATTGCGACGATCGATCTCAAGGCTGAAGAATTAAACTTAGTCGATTATTGCCTAGAAAAAGGTTGGTTTTTAAAAACATATCGCCCAGGATGGCTGAATTCCGTTGCAGTTGCTCATCCATCTACACTTGTTGCTGCAATAGTAGGCACTCAAAGTGTCGCAGAAGCAGCGGCTCTATGTGCGGCGCAAACAAATGATTTATTAGTACCCAAACAGAAATTTCGGTTGGATGTAGATTCTGGGTGGGTGACAATTGCGGTGGCGCAGAGTAAGAAGAGATAAAGGAGATCGCCGAGAGTTGGTTAGTGGGGGGATTAACCTGTAGGGGCTGGTTTATGCTAGTAACCCCCAACCGTCTCCAGCCATGTATTTGCAAAACCCGCCCTCTCTCTAGCAATCTATGGGAGCGAATCATCGATCTACGGGTGTGTTAACCATCGGCAAAACCCGCCCTCTCTAGCAATCTATGGGAGCGAATCATCGATCGAAGGGTACGTTAACCATTGAGATAACACATCCACAGATAGTTAAGGTAACTCAATCCCAAATACTTGAGCAAAGACCTTATTTACCTTATACCCAGAATCGATCGATTCCAATGGATCCTTCCGCAACCGATGGCGCAGACATAGAGCGACAATCCGCCGAATATCATCCACAGTGGCCTCTAAACGCCCCTCATAGGCAGCTAAAGCCTTTGCAGCGCGGGTAGTAACTAAATCGCCCCGTAGCCCGTCTACATCGCATTCCGAGCAGACTTGGGAAATTTTCAATCGCAGATCGTAATCTAGAGTGACAGATGGCAATCTTGTCTGAGCGTCTACGATGCGCTGTTGCATCAATACTTGCTCTGCTTGATACTGAATGATAAACGAATTGGGGTTTTGGTCGAAATCCGATCGTTGTTCGACAATTTGTACCCGCAATTCTGGCTGTTTGACAGTGCGAATCTCCGCGTGCATCCCGAATCTATCTAGTAATTGGGGGCGCAATTCGCCTTCTTCAGGATTTCCAGAGCCGACAAGCACAAATCGAGCGGGGTGACGAATCGAAATCCCTTCGCGTTCTACCGTATTCCACCCAGAAGCCGCCGAATCGAGCAATACATCGACTAAGTGATCGTCGAGTAGATTTACCTCATCTACATATAAAATACCCCGATTAGCCTTGGCTAGCAAACCAGGTTCAAACGCTTTGACACCCTCAGCTAGAGCCTTCTCAATATCGATCGTCCCACATACCCGATCCTCAGTCGCGCCCAATGGTAAATCTACCATCGGTACTTTCTTCGTCGTTGCTGGAAATGGCGTGCGATTTGTCAAAAACTCCTGACGTAGATCTTCACTCATCAAGTCAGGATCGCTGGGGTGACTATTAAAGGGATCGTTTTGCACCACATCAATTTCGGGCAACAGATCTGCCAATGCCCGAATCGTGGTAGATTTACCCGTACCTCGATCGCCCATGATCATTACCCCACCGATGAGGGGGTCGATCGTATTCAATATCAAAGCTAATTTCATCTCCTCTTGCCCGACAATGGCGGTAAAGGGAAATACAGCCCGACGCGCTGTAGCGGGCGATTGGACGGTAGCAGTCACTAGAATTACCTACACTTAATAATTTCGATTATCGCCCCCATTATAATCTCGATTTGGTACGCAGGACACATTGAGATGAGTTGGGAGTTGAGAGTCAGGGTTCAGGGTTCAATCCAAAATCCAAAATCCAAAATCCAAAATCCAAAATTCCTTACGAAATCAGACTTTATGCTGATTAGAAAGATCGAACTAGAACGTTATAATGTGAAGCGATTAAACAGATTTATGGCAAATCCTTTGCTAATGGCAAGTCGCGATTAAGGGGAACATTGCTGGTAAGTATTAGGGAGTATGTTACGTGATTGATTCATCTTCTCTTGTGGGCAGAGCATCTTCCCCCGATCGTCGAGAGCTGCCAGATTCAGAAATTATTGACTTGAAACCGAAGCTGATTTCGATTGACAAACGGCGACTTTCACGTAGAGATTGTGTCAATGATTCTAGCGATCTTGAGTCGGGTAATCTAGCTGATTCAATATCGATTGAGACGCCGATCGATATTGAACCACCTCAAGAGAAAGTCGCTACAATCAAACCCCCTATTAGTGAAGGTTTTGATGTTGATGTCGAGCTTGATTCGCTTTTGACTACCTTAAAATCTACCGAAACTCCAGATCTGGAGCCTGAAACAGAATGGCATTCGATTTCTGAAAGTCTCGCGGCAATTGCAGCAGCTCAACCCATCGCCCACAGTCAACAATTACTCGAAGAATTACGTGCTACCCGTGAGCAGATATCCATTGCCCACGCCCAATTGCAATCGATAGATCGAGAAAATCGCGATCGCGTTGATACTGTAGATACTAGTCTGCTTGAGGTAAAACAACTCAAATTTCGGACTCAACAATTAGCCCGTCATAGCAAAAATCAGATCGACAAAGTTCGAGAAATGCTAGTTTCTCTCGAACAAATCCGCACGGAAGTAATCGCTGGTTTAGATAAATTTGGTGGGTATGAAGAGATCCACTCAATGTTAGCCGAATTAGCCGAAACTCGTCATACTTTAATCCTAGCTCACGATCGACTCAAAACTGGACAAGAAGCCTTTTATGAGTCCCTGCGAGGGATGAGCGAGCAAGTAGCCGCCAATAGTCATGAGTCTGAAGCTAAGTTGCGAGACTACCAAGAGTCGATTTTGCACCTGACTCAAGATATTTCTGGAGATAGACTGAAAATTGCGATGACGAGTGCCGATTTGATGCTCAAGGTGAGTGAAATTAATGGGATGAATACCAATATTAGCACCATCCACGAGCAGATTGTCGAGAAATCCCAAACCCTTCAAACTAATATAGCTCAACTCGATCGCAAATTTGGCGAACTCTCTCAATCAGTACAAACAGAAAAAGAACAATTCTACGAATTAACAGCAGAAACGATCGACAAAGTGGAGGGGATGCGATTGCAATTTGTCGATATTGCCAAACAAAACAGACTAAATTCTGAAGCCATCGAACAACTCAAAACTGACATCAACACCATTCGGCAGAATGTCAGTTATGAAGCCGAACAACAACTCGATAGATTTGATCGACATTATGATGAAACAATCGCTACTTGGGGCGATCTTCAAGTGCGCCAAAAAGCCTCAACCCGCGATGCTAGAAGATTTTATAATTGGCTGTGGTTATTAAGCTTTGCCGTTGGGGTTCTCTTTATCTTATTAGTTACCGTATTACTGACGATTAGATAGAGATCGAGCAGAATTGAGCTAAATGGAGTCAGTTAGAGCTATTTGTAAAGTTCAGTATTTTGGATGAATCGATCGGTACCTAGATTAAGCTATAATCGTACGGCTTGAGACAAGTATTTCTCACGAATAAAATTAGCACAGCAGAATTCACACTTATGACAATCCGATCCTCAAGATCCGCCGCTACTGGATTTATTAAAGACTTTCAAGATTTTGTCATCAAAGGCAACATTTTCGATCTAGCAATTGCTGTCGTGATGGGTGGAGCCTTTGGGAAAGTAATCGATTCCTTGATTAAGGATGTCATTACCCCCGCAATTTTAGAACCCACAATCAAAGCCAGTGGTGCCAAAGATCTAGAAAGTTGGACAATCGGCGCGGCTAAACTTGGTTTATTTTTATCAAATATTATCACCTTTGTCGTGATTGCCTTTGTGATTTTCTTGATGGTGAGAGCGATGGCAAAATTCAAACGCAAAGAAGAAAAAATCGAAGCAGCAGATACCAAAGAGTGTCCTTATTGTCTGTCGATAATCCCGATCGCGGCAACCAGATGTGGTCATTGCACTTCAGAATTACCTCCAGTCATGTAGATCGTCAATTAATTAATTAATGATTGATAATTAATAATTGTGTTTGTAGGATGACAATGAACTAAGTAGATCCGAAATAATTAAATTAGATACCCAACTTCTTGGAGAAGTTGGGTATTTGGCATTCAAAATAGGATCACGCGCGAAGTTCAAAAGTGTTGAGATATTCGTCGGCTTTAGCAGGATCGAAGCTGACTCGATCGAGAAATACTGCCGATCTTTCGACTTTCATTTGTTCTTTTGGCATCAATAAACCAAATTCCTTGGCGACATCTGCATATGCTTCTGTCGGATACAACTCTTCAACAATCGTATTGGCATCCTGGGGATAATCGGTGAGGTTACGTTGATTCCAGCGTACCATTTGAGTAATTACCCAAATAGCATGTGAATGCCACAAAAAGTTAGCATGATTGGGTGATTGGAGATAGTCTGTTGGTTGAAAGTGGAAGATTTGGAAATCAGGTGTTTTGACAATTTCTGGTTTTTCATCCAACCCCATATAGTTATAGTTACCCAGTAAAATATTTTGCCAATTTGAATTAGTACCAGCATCAATATAATCAGGTTTGCCTAATATTAATGGGAGATTAATTTTATTTTTTTCAACTTCACAAAATTAACAAGCTTCTAATACTGCTGCCATCATTGCTTTTGCCGAGGTGGGATTTTCTTCGAGCCAGGTGTCGAGAGTCGCGAGAATTTTTTCAGGATGTCCATGCCAAACATCTCGATCGAGATAAGCAGTAAAAGCTTTTTTATCGGCGATTGTCTGTTGGTTGAATAGCTCATCTGTGGCGTAGCCAGCCAGCTTCCCGCTATCCAAACCAGCAATAATATCTTTGGGTGCTAATACCTGAAATTTGAGATCTCGTTCGGCATTGATGCCCATTGCTCCGAGCCAATATCTAGTGGTATAATTCGCCATAGCTGCGGGATGGGCGATCGCAAATCCCAAGGGTTGTTTGGCTAATCTAAAGTATTTATTATAGACATCTTGGAATTCATGGAGACTATTATACGCCCTTTGATGACGTAGCCCAGCTTTCCAAGCTGCTTCACCCAAGCTAATACTATTACCATTCAAACTCAAGCCCATCAACGCAACTGTTTTTGACTGACCTTTTTTTTTGGATGTACTTTTCTCTCGTCTATCTTCCCTACTTTCGCGACTACCTTTATTGTTGCCAAAATATTCCCATAGTGGCATGGCAAATAGAGTTTGGGCTGCGTCTAATTTGCCACCTTGCAATTCTAGTTGCAATTTCTCCCAACTTGGTTCTTTGACAAGGGTAACATTCAATCCATATTTCTTGAACATGCCTTGCTCTTTTGCCACTACCAATGGTAGACAGTCTAAACTAGAAACAATCCCAATCTTGAGATCGGTTTTTTCTAATGTGCCAAAGTTGGCTGCTGGTTGAGTAAAATGATTACTCCCCCGATCTCCGCAAGCGGCAAATGTCAAACCTGCTGCGGTGAGAGTACTATATTGCAGAAATTGGCGACGTTTCATGATGTGGTGGAGATCGGTAAAGTCAAGATTAGTCCTAGTATTGTCCAAAATTAATTTGGGCTAGGTAACTGCATTTTACCTCATCAGATGCACCCGATCTAGTATATTTTGCTTGGGCGTTACTGAAACCCTTGCTGAAGGCTGAATGGCAGTGTTATTCTATTGTATATGTCGAGGGGATCGAAGCAGTAGGTAATCGAGGCTATAGTAAGGATATTAGAGAGGAGATTTAATTGATGAAACCAAATAACTTTTGGGGATTGGGGTTAAGTTTCTGGTTGACAATTATATTTACAACTGCCTGCAACTCAAGCAGAGTTGCTTTGCAATCTGATCAGCAAATAATAGCCAATTTTCAACGACACAAGCCGGAATCGATCGCGCTAATGAAACAGTGTGAATCCGAGTCAGTAACTGATCGAAGCAGTGTGAATTTTACCGTCGAGCTGTTTTTTCATTGTAACAGTAAGATCGAGGGCAAAGATTCACATGAGCTAGCTAATTATCTGGATAGTTTAAATCTAGAATATATAGCTCAAAAATTCACATCACCCGAATATCCTTCCAAGCAATTTAAAGGAACCCCCTATTTATTCGTGGTAGACCAGGTGATATATGATGACTATGATACTATTGTGGAGGAAAAGGGATATATTTTCTCAGATGCCTCTTTGCACGGTGGATTGGAGCCAAATGAGATCGTCACAGGATCTTTGAGCCAATTTGAGCAAGGGCTAGATACTAGGGGTAGAAAAGATCGATCAGAAATCTGGAAATTCAAACAAATCGAACCAAATTGGTATTTATACTATAGGCATTTCTTTCGCGCACGTTGACGCTTCAAGATCGATCTTCCAACCATTTGGCGTATAAATCAGGGCGTTTTGCCTGAGTTCGATCGAGTTGTTGCTGGTGTCGCCACTTGGCTATTTTCTCATGATTTCCCGACATTAGTACAGAAGGTACGCGCCAACCGCGAAATTCTGCGGGGCGGGTATAATGGGGGTAGTCGAGTAACCCATCTTCAAAACTATCTGTGGCGATCGATTCTACTTTGCCTACTGTACCTGGAAGTAAACGAACGATCCCATTAATTAACGTCAATGCCGGAATTTCGCCGCAGGTGAGCACGAAATCACCGAGGGAGATCTCTCGATCGATAATATGATTTACCCGCTCGTCAATGCCCTCATAGTGACCGCAGATGAGTACCAATTGATCGTAGTCTGTCGCTAATTCATTTAATAGATGTCGATCGATCTTTTGCCCCTGGGGACTCATCAGTAGTACCTGTTGGCGCGGAAAAGTTGGTAATGACTCTACCGCCGCAAAAATCGGCTCGGCTTTAATTACCATGCCTACACCACCTCCATATGACTCGTCATCAACCTTGTGGTGTCGATCGGTGGTAAAGTCGCGGGGATTGGTAATATGTACCGCCGCAATCTGCTTGGCTAGGGCTTTCCCTAGTAATCCACACCCCAGGGGAGATGTGAAGAAGTCGGGAAATAGAGTGATAATGTCAAAGCGCATTAGTAAATCGATCGAATCTAGCTTATCCGCTCATTTTAGTCGAGATCGATCGACGTAGCTCATCGTCCAAAATTATCCCGACAGGGGGTTTGGGCGGGGAACCCCATCAAAACTCAAGTCTAGCCAACTTATGTTTACAGGGTAGCGGGTTGGGGGTTAAATCAAGCTAAGATAAAGCTAGTTTATCCTTGTATAGACACTCGATTCCTGATCCCTAAACTTAAAAATATGCAACTCAGAGCAGTACTAATGGCGGGAGGATCGGGAACGAGATTGAGACCATTGACATGTGAGCTACCAAAACCAATGGTACCAGCGATCGCCAGGCCTGTCGCCGAACATATTGTCAATCTACTCAAACTTCATCGTGTTGATGAGGTGATCATGACATTGCATTATCTCCCCGAAGTAATTCAGCAATATTTCGGCGATGGTAGTGACTTTGGGATTAAGATCCATTATGCGATCGAAGCCGAGCGTCCATTAGGTACAGCCGGATGTGTCAAAAATGTGGAAGAAATCTTAGGTGGAACATTCCTCGTCATCAGTGGGGATAGTCTCACCGATATAGATCTTACCAGCGCGATCGAATTTCACCGTCAAAAAGGCTCCAAAGCCACAATCATTCTCACTCATATTCCCAACCCCGTAGATTTTGGGGTGGTGATTATCGATGAAGATTGCCGGATTCGGCGGTTTCTAGAGAAGCCATCCGCCAGCGAAGTCTTTTCCGATGCCGTAAATACAGGGATATATATCCTCGAGCCAGAAGTGCTCGACTACCTCCATCCCGATACCGAAGCCGACTTTTCCCAGGATTTATTTCCCCAACTCCTCGCCCACGATATCCCGATGTATGGATATGTCGCCGATGGTTATTGGTGCGATATCGGACAACTCGACACCTATCGAGAAGCCCAATATGATGCTCTCAACGGCAAAGTAAAACTCGAATCCCCATTTCCTGAAGTCCGCCCTGGCGTGTGGATTGGGCCGAATACATATGTCGATCCTACCGCTCAAATTGAGGCACCGACAGTCATCGGCGCAAACTGTAAAATCGGCGCAAGAGCAAAAATTTCTGGTGAGACAGTGATCGGTGATAATGTAGCGATCGGCGCAAATGCCATCCTCAAGCGTCCCATCATCGGAAACGGCTCGATCGTCGGCGAGGATGCCCAGCTTAGTGGCTGCGTTCTTGCCAGAGGGGTAAGAGTCGGTCGGGGTGCTCAAGTCCTAGAAGGGGCAGTTTTGGGCGCACTGTGCAATGTGGGTGAAGAGTCCAAAATCAACCCGAATGTGCGAGTTTGGCCGAATAAAGAAATCGAACCCCTCGCCACCCTCAATATCAATCTAATTTGGGGTCAAATCGCCCATCGCAATCTGTTCGCCCAACGTGGCGTACAGGGGTTGGCAAATATCGATATCACACCAGAATTTGCCGTCAAGCTGGGTGCAGCATATGGTTCCACCCTCAAATTGGGTACCCAAGTAACAGTATCTCGCGATCAGCGTAACATGTCGCGAATGGTATCTCGATCGCTCATTGCCGGATTAATGTCTGTCGGGATTAATATCCAAGATCTAGAAGCTACAGCAATTCCGGTATCGAGAAAGATCATTAATACCCTACACCAACGCAAAGAGCAAAGTGATGTTGTCGGTGGAATTCACGTCAGGCTGCATCCCGATCGCATGGATTATATCCTAATCGAGTTCTTTGACGATCGCGGAATTAATATCTCCACCCAGCAAGAGAAAAAAATCGAATCAGCCTACTTCAAAGAAGACTTACGCCGAGCGCGAATTCCCGAAATCGGTGATGTCAATCGCTTCTCCCAAGGGATGGAAATCTACAAAACAGCCTTCCAACAGCAGCTCAATATTGACGCGATTCGTCATGCCAATTCTAAAGTAGTCGTTGACTATGTTTACGCCGTCTCAGGAGCCATCCTCCCGCTCCTACTCTCCAAATTTGGCTGCGATGCAGTAGTGCTAAACGCCAGTCTCAGCCAAATGTCCCTCACCGTCAACGAGCGAGAAGCATTACTAAACCAACTCGGACATGTAGTCATCGCCCTCAAAGCCTCATTCGGCGTACAAGTCTCCGCTCATGGCGAACAACTGATCCTCGTCGATGAAGAAGGGATGCCAATTCGCGGCGAAATCCTCACCGCTCTGATGGTGCAAATCGTCCTCACCGCTTATCCTGGTGGTACAGTAGTTGTCCCCGTGCAAGTATCTAGTGCGATCGAACAAATTGTCCGCCGTCATGGGGGCAAAGTCAAGCGTACCAAAGCTAGCCCGACAGCTCTAATGGAAGCCTGTCAGCAATTGCCGAATGTGGTTTTGGGCGGAAGCGGCGAAATGGGCTTTATCTTCCCTGAATTTCATCCTGGTTTTGATGCGATGTTCTGTATCGCCAAACTGATCGAAATGCTCACCCATCAAGAACGCTCTCTAAGCAGCATTCGCGCCGAACTCCCCCGTGTCTTCTACAAAACCCACTCCATCCGCTGTCCTTGGACTGCTAAGGGTGGTCTGATGCGACATATTCTAGAGACTCATCAGCCCGAATATCTAGATACTGAGGATGGGGTAAAAATTATCAATTATCAGGACGATCGCTGGGTACTGATTTTACCAGATGCGGGGGAACCATTAGTTCATATCTATGTAAATGGCAACGATCGACATTGGGTAGATGAAACTCTCCGCGACTATCGTCAACAAGTCCAAGATTTTATCGAACACTATCGTCAGAATAGTGATTAGAGGGGATAGAAATTAAATGTCTTTGTCAACGGGAGCCAGATTAGCTGTCTCCCTAAGTCGGATGTAGAGCTTGACAAAGTACATTTGGATAAGTGGTGTAAATAGTGCCATGATGAGAGCACCAATTGCCGTGCTAACTATTGCCCCGCTAGTGCCATAAGTATTGGGCTTTGGTTCGATCACATTGTTAATTATGGCTCCGGGTAAAATTATCAATGTACCAGCAAGTATTGAGCCAAATACTGGCCACCATCTGCCTTTCACCAAGCTTTTACTGTACTTTAAACTTTCAAATACCGAACAGTTTTCTAGTACAACTGCGTACAGAGAAAATGACCAGACTATTCCTAGATAAATACCCGGAATTATCAAAAGTAAAGTTGCAAGAAAGACCCCAATAAACAGTACTATCGAGGAGAGTATTATAGTCCCTATTTTACCTAAAGCTTGACTTGCTGCTCCACCCAAATCTATAGTTTGGTTTTGGAGGTAACGATGAAGAAAGCACATGCTAATAGCACCAATGATAGGAGCTATTAATATTACATAGCCATATATGATGGCCAATGAGGGCATGATTGGCATAAAATGTGGGACAAGGCTCACAAAGATGCCAGGGATGCCGATTAGGAATAAAGATAGATAAGTTGGGCCTATTTGTGAGATCGATTCACCGATCAATTTAAAGGGATCGATCGGTTTTCTGACAGAGTTAAAGGACATAATATTTGTAGGTTCATTGCCCACAAGTTAATTTATTGATATCAAGGGACATTTTACCCGATCGTGCTACCAATATTTAAGCTCGATCGATTTAATTATCGATCGATATTTGTGTCTGTGGGCAATACCCAAGCAATCATAGAGATGGTTAAAACTCCATTGTCAAAGGTGCGCGGGGGAAAGGAATGACATCGCGGATATTGCCCATTCCCGTCATGAATTGTACCAATCTTACAAAGCCTAATCCAAACCCAGCATGAGGTACAGTACCATAGCGACGTAAATCGAGATACCACCAATAGTCGGCGGGATTTAAACCTTGTTCGATAATTCGACGCTCTAGTACATCTAGTCTTTCTTCCCGTTGGGAACCGCCGATGATTTCGCCGATTTTGGGTGCCAAAATATCCATCGCGGCGACAGTTTTACCATCGTCA
>JANOPX010000322.1:0-2360 GCA_031422115.1 Chamaesiphon sp. VAR_4_metabat_408
GGAGTATAAATCATGTCTGGCGCAATCACGTATTTAGGATTTATCGGGATCATGTTTGGAATTGCGATGGGCTTGTTCTTTGGACTAAAATTTGCAAAAGTCATCTAGAACTCATGGCTAGTCACAAATGGCTAGTCAAAACTCCCATCTATTCCCTCACCACTACTTGCCACGATCATGAAATCTTACCTTGCTGCTGCTATTCAGATGACTAGCCTACCAGATCTAGCGAAAAATCTAGCTCAGGCAGAAGAATTAATCGAATTGGCGGTTCGTCGAGGGGCTGAACTTATTAGTTTGCCAGAGAACTTTGCTTTTTTGGGGACAGAAGAAGATAAGCTCAACCAAGCTGGCTCGATCGCGACTCAAACCGAGAAATTCCTCAAAACAACTGCCCAAAAGTTTCAAGTAACCCTGGTTGGTGGCGGATTTCCAGTACCAGTCGGCACCGAAGGTAAAGTATATAATACCGCACTCCTAGTCGGCCCCAACGGAGAAGAGTTGTGTAGATATGAGAAGGCACATCTGTTCGATGTCGATCTCCCCGATGGTAATACCTATCGAGAATCGAAAACGGTGATGGCTGGACTAAAACTACCTGAAGTGTATCACTCTCCCGATCTAGGTGGGATTGGTTTATCGGTGTGCTACGATGTCCGATTTCCCGAACTGTATCGCCATTTGTCTAAATTAGGTGCGGACGTGCTGTTTGTCCCTGCCGCATTTACCGCCTATACTGGCAAAGACCATTGGCAAGTGCTACTACAGGCTCGCGCGATCGAGAATACCTGTTATGTGATCGCACCTGCTCAAACTGGCACTCACTATGCCATGCGTCAAACTCACGGACATGCGATGATTATTGGCCCTTGGGGAGTTATCCTAGCAGATGCTGGCGATCTACCTGGAGTCGCGATCGCCGAAATCAGCCCCACCCGACTTGCCCGCGCCCGCGCTCAAATGCCTTCCCTCCAACATCGAGTTTTTGCTTAAAATAAGGGGGAGTGGAGAGTGCGTTTCCAACTCCCACCTCCCAACCCTAAAAAATGACTGCTAATAATATTCAACTACTCAATATCGGTGTCACCATAATTCTAGTGGTGATGACATTCTTATTTATCTTTCGGATTGTCCTCACTTGGTATCCCCAGGTAGAAAGTCAGAAACTACCATTTAGTCTTGTTATTGCTCCGACAGAGCCGTTTCTAGCTCCTTCTCGGAAGATCATTCCACCAATTGGTGGCGTAGATATTACCCCGATTGTTTGGGTAGCAATTATTAGTTTGATTCGGGAAGTTTTGGTTGGACAGCAAGGTTTGATTACGATGATCGCTCACTAATTTACAGATCGGTGATGGCGCGAGTCAACTCTACGGCATCTCGCCCGTCAGATTCTTGAAAATAAACCTTCACCTTTTCTCCGCGAGAGGTGGGTAAATTTTTGCCGACAAAATCGGGGTGAATTGGCACTTGACGATGACCACGATCGATCGATACAGCTAATAATATCTGCTTGGGGCGACCATATTCATTTACGGCATTGAGTGCCGCCCGAATCGTTCTCCCCTCATAAATCACATCATCTACTAGAATCACCGTCTTACCATTCAAGTCTACCGGAATATCAGTTTTAGCTGGCGTTCGGACTGCGATCGAATCCAGATCGTCACGATAGAAGGTAATATCGAGAGTAGCTACAGGGACTTTGATCCCTTCTAATATTTCAATCTGTTTTGCCAATCTATAGGCAAGGGGAACACCTTTGGTTTGAATGCCTACCAGCACTACCTGTGACAAATCTGGACAGCATTCATTAATTTCTGAAGCTATTCTAATAATCATCCGCCGAATTTCGTCAGCCGAGAGGATTTCAACGATCGAATTAGACATTTCAGTGACTAGTAAATGGTAAATAGTGGATTTAACAAATAGTAAGGGTTTAAATCCCCACCTTTAAGTGGATTGTGATGGGGATGGGTTTTCATGGGCGAGAAACCTATCTCAAGAAAGGCATCTGCTAAATCTCCATCCTAATAATCCAATTCTCAATTCTCAATTATCAATTCTCAATTAATTTAATTATGCCCTGACTAAAACTGTAGATTGCAGTCAAAAATAAAGTTAGCCTGAATAAATTGCTGACGATGGTGTCGGGTAATTTTGGTAAGTAACGTGTGCCGACTTGCGCGCCCAGCAAACCACCAATTCCTAAGATGATCCCTTGACTAAATAGTACATGACCGTTGACGCTGTGTCCGATCGTCGCAGAGACAGCCGTGAGCATCACCACACCCAAACTTGTCTGAATTGCCACCTTGATTGTCTCTCCCAGCAGCAACATCTGTAACGGCACCATAATC
>JANOPX010000323.1:0-27751 GCA_031422115.1 Chamaesiphon sp. VAR_4_metabat_408
ACCCTCCTACCCTCCCACCCTCCTACCCTCCCACCCTCCCACCCTCCCACCCTCCCACCCTCCCACCCTCCTACCCCTCATGTCCGAGTCCTGGCTGGCTGCTTTAATCTTCATTGCCGCTGTACTGTATAGCTCTGTCGGGCATGGTGGCGCGTCGGGTTATTTGGCGGGGATGGCATTGATTGGGATGGCTCCAGCGGTGATGAAACCGACGGCGTTGGTGCTAAATATTATTGTCGCAGCGATCGCGACTTTTAAATTTTATCAAGCTGGATGCTTTGATAAGTCTCTGTTTTGGCGATTTGCGGCGGGTTCGATTCCCTGTGCATTTGTGGGTGGATCGATCGCTATTCCCACTCAATTTTACAAGCCGATCGTCGGTTTGGTATTATTATATGCTGCGGGGAGATTGGGCTTTGGAAATGGTCGCTCTCAGCCCCAAGAAGGTCGCGATCTACCAAATTGGTTGTCAATTGGTTTGGGGATGATAATTGGGCTATTGTCGGGGCTAACAGGTGTGGGTGGAGGGATTTTTCTGAGTCCCCTGTTGTTGCTGAATGGCTGGGCGACGATTAAACAGTCGGCGGGGGTTTCGGCGGCATTTATCTTGGTGAATTCGATCGCCGGATTGCTCGGATATCTGACGAAGTTTCCTACTTTACCATCTAGTTTGTGGCTGTGGTCGATCGCTGCTGCTGTTGGTGGTTGGTTGGGTGCGGAGTATGGGAGTCGCAGAATTGGGAATCAATTGCTCCAGCGATTATTAGCAGTGGTTTTGGTTATTGCTGGAGTAAAATTAATTTTGACTTGAGTCACGTTAGAACATTTGGAAGCTGTAAAACTCAACTCATCGATCGATAATCCAGATCGCTCCACGGCACAGAGCGGGTTTGAACCCCTTTAATTTTTAAAAACCTTCTCTGTCGATCGCCAAAATACACAGTAGGGAAGGAAAGACCCCCGACTTCTTGGGAGAAGTCGGGGGTCTGTGGCATTAGCTAGGGTGGGAAGATGCGTAGTCGTCGATTGGGTTCGGTGCCGAAGCTCATGGATTTGAGGTGATAGTGTTCGACTAGTTCGTGTTGTAGCTTGCGGATGAAGCCCGATCGAGGTAATAATTCGACAGGTTGAGCTTTGGGAATCACGATTTGCTCGATGGCTAGTCGCGCTTCTTCTAGAGCCTCTGTCTCATCTTCATCTCCATCGATGTTGAACAGGCGCAAGTCAGCTTCTTCGGGTACTCCAGGATCGTCCATATGCAGCATCCGCCGCAGGGTGCGGGTGATTTGGGGAATCGTCCCCGACTTGACGCTATAAATCGGCAATTGACGGATTTTGGTAATCTGCCTCAATTTGGCATGATTTTTGATATGTGTCCGCAATGCCAAGACTGCATCCGCACTATCCATATCCTTGGTGAGGATCACGGGTAGATTCAAGACATCGATCACCTGTTCCAATTGGTCGCGCCCGATGCCATAGGGGTAAACGTGGAGGGGTAATTCGTCGCCATTGGCGGTGACATTAGTCCCAGAGTGGATCATTGCTTCATCGCTATCCCAGTTCTGGTCGAGGAGTTGGGAAAAGCTCAGATCGGCATCTATGGTCGCCTGTGAGGGACTGGAATATGAATTTATGGCGACTGGCTCGATTCGTCCGGTCGATCGCCATCCACGGGGCGATCGAGGGGCTTCTGGAGGTGCCATTAGTCCGTTTTTGCCAATAGTAGGCAGTTCGCGGATGATGCTAACTTTGCCCTCGGCGTTGACGGTGCGGATTTGGGGGGAAGGTTGGCGATTGCGTAAGAGCATGTCTACCATTTCTGCTACGCTATCATGGACGATCCACTTTTGCCGTTCTTGCATTTCGATCGCAATCTCAAAAGTAGGTGGAGCTTTACGTTCGAGGACGGTTTTTTGGGATGCACGGCGACGCGCTTCATCATCACCGAGGGTAACTGCTTGAATTCCGCCGACTAAATCGGAGAGGGTAGGATTTTTGAGCAGATTTTCGAGTTTATTTCCGTGGGCGGTGCCGATTAATTGTACTCCGCGTTCGGCGATCGTCCGCGCGGCGAGGGCTTCTAGTTCGGTACCGATTTCATCAATGACGATGACTTCGGGCATATGGTTTTCGACTGCTTCAATCATCACTTGATGTTGAAGTTCGGGGCGAGCTACCTGCATTCGTCGCGCTCTCCCGATGGCGGGGTGGGGAATATCACCATCGCCAGCAATCTCGTTACTGGTATCGATGATTACCACCCGTTTATTTAGATCGTCAGCGAGTACCCGGGCAATTTCTCGCAAGGCGGTAGTTTTACCCACACCCGGACGACCTAACATGAGAATAGACTTACCAGTCTCGACCAAATCGCGAATCATATCGATCGTACCGTAGACAGCGCGACCGACGCGACAGGTTAGACCGATAATTTCCCCCGTCCGATTTCGCAGACAGCTAATCCGATGGAGGGTACGCTCGATTCCCGCCCGATTGTCACCGCTAAATAAGCCGATGCGCTCGGTACAATATGCCAATTCTGCTTTTGTAATCGGTACCTGGCTAAGATATTCTGCGCCATCGGGAAATCTCGCTTCGGGATACCGTCCCAAATCCATTACTACTTCGATTAAAGTAGCCAGTCTGGGATGCACTGTTAGAGTCACGCGAATAGATTCCGGTAACACAGCGAGTAGTCCGCTGAGGTCGTCAGTGATTTGCGTGTCTCCCAAACTTACGTTCTCGTTCATTATGGTTGATAATTACTGGTGATTAATTTTTGGTGCTTTTCAACTGTCCGACTAATTCATCCGCTAGGGCTACAGCCGACCATAATAAGTCTGGATGAGCTTCTAATTTGCTAGGGTTGGTGGGACTAGTATCTAAGCGATCGAGAATGGGCGACAATAGGACGCGAGCATAACTACCATAGCCAACTCCGTGAATATGTTGGGTGCTAGTGGGGGAGGGTAAAAGTGCTCGTTCCCGCAATTTTGGGACGGTGTAGTGATTGGTTCCCCCTGCTAGCTGAATGTAGCCAGGGAGCTGGGCGTTTAAGACCTTTTGCCCTAGTTTTATCGCTGCATGAGTCGTTCCTGCGCCGATATCACCGCTCATTGGTCTCCCATCGGTTTGCCATAGGAGGGTAAAGGGGAGTGGTTTGTCAGGGTAGGTAGCGGATATAGTGCGATCGATCGATCTGAGATACTCAATCAATTCAACTCCATCTGGACAACTAATCGCCAGTAGTTTGAGATGATGGGCGACGGGTGCCAATATGCTCCATAACTGCTGGAATTCGGCTAAATGTCCTGGCTGAGTGTGGATTTCGATCGCATCGATTCCATCTACAGCCACGATTTGGGGGAGGATCTTACTAGGAGTCGCAGCTTCATCGCGAGTGGAAATCAACCCCAAAGGACAGATCGGTAAACATCGACCACAACCATAGCAGCGACTATCGATGACCCCTTGTGCCTCAGTGGTAAATGCGATCGCATCAGCCGGACAAATCCCCGCACAAGGACGGGGACAATCAGGCGGACACCGATCTGGGTCGAATTCCGCTTTGCGAAAATGGGGATCTGTACCATCATTTAAACTCACCATCAGCCAGGGTAAATCCGTCCCTGGATAACCCCGCTCTTTGGCTTGGAGTGCAAATTGCTGGGCGACCTTAATTCCGTCCCGTGTTGCGGCAATTACGGCCGGGTCTGCTGCCACATCGATGCAATCAGCTCCCGCTAGGGTATATGCTAGAGCGAGATTGCGAATGGCTGGCAAATGTCCAAAACTAGCACCACAGATGAGTTTAAACCAAGTACCCTTCTCTAATGAATTCAAGGGTGAGGGATATAACACTGACACTTAGGTTGATTTGTTTGGCAAACGTTGAAGCTGGAAATATCTTTAAGTATGCTGGGTAAAAATGTTCATATCGATCGCCCTCTTAGCCTAAGTTGGTTCATCATCCGATGTGTAAATTATATCCAGATTTCGGGGTCTGTGCCTAGTAGGGTCGAAGGGTTTACCACACTAAGTGACAGCATACCCCGTATGAGGACGAACACTAGGTGGCTGAAACCCCAAAACAATCCTGTCTTTAGAAATTCCCGCCTCGACTAATTCATCTGTAATCCCATCCTCAATGCCATCTCTTTGAATCCAAATCTTATCATTGATAATTTGTACATGAGTGATACAACCATGTACCCGTCTTTTTTGTTGCCAACCCACATCAAATAGCATGAAGTGATTGCGATCCGGATCGATAATTAGATACTGCTCTATTTCACCATCTACATAGGGAATATCTACATATTTGCGTAAAATAGTTTCGATGTTTTGTCGATAAAATTCTAAATTATCCATTTGACAATCTCCTCTGACTCTACGTCGAAAATAATTAGCTTTAAATTATTTAGTTCAATCATCAATTGTGGCAACTCTTCTGAGAAGAAGTCCAAAAATACACTTCGTGAGATGGCTAAATATAAAGATCGAGATGAGTTTTGCCGTTCCAAAACTTGTGAATACATAATATACTGGCCTAATGCCTGCTCCAAATCTCTGACAGGAGAAGGACTGATAAAGCTTTTTACCTCTACTGCAATCCGCCGACCTTCTTTTTCTGCTGCAAACAATTTCTCTGCACCTAAATCTATAAAAGCAGATCTTCCACCCACTTTTAGAGTTAATGGGTCATTCGTAATTATCCAACCATCCTTTTCTAGAGCAGTCTTCACTTTATTGTGATAGATATCCTTTGCCATTTCATACCACCTATTCAGTATTCTTCGATCGCTCCTTAATTCTAGAATCGATCGCCCCTATTAGCCTAAGTTGGGTCATCATCTGATGTATAAATTATATCCAGATTTTAGGGTCTGTGGCTAGTGGGGTCGAATTATGCCGTGCTAACTAACAGCATATTCGGTAAACTGGCGGTGGAAATTTGCTATTAAATTCTCTACCTGGCTCTTTCATAGCTACTCTCCATATTTCTAAGTGACTGCGTATTAAGGATTTGCCGATCGATCTAAGTTTAAATGATTTATCCATTTATATATGAGGTAAGATTGCCGAGTCTATCTGTTGATGCAGATTGACGATCGAATCTGAATTATCTAATATAATATCTCCTAAAGTGATTTTATCAGTTAGAGACATTTGACTTTGAATCCGGATCTGAGCTTCCGCTGGGTTGAGTTTATCTCTAGTCATAATTCGCGCTAATTGGGTGCTAGGATCGCAGCTAACCACCCATATTTCGGTAACTAGATCGGTCATCTGTGCCTCGAATAACAGGGGAATAGCGAGGATTGCGGTACCATCTGAAGGGAGTTGACTTATCGCTGTCTCAAAGCAGGTGCGAACATAGGGATGGATTTGAGTTTCTAGCCACTGTCGCTCGTCAGGCGCGGAAAAGATAATTTGACCTAACTGATGGCGATCGAGTGTCCCATCCGACTGTAGAATACTATTACCGTACCGTTGACTAATCCGAGCGAGAATCGGCGAACCAACTGCTACAGCCGATCGAGCATAGATATCTGCATCCCAAATTGGCAAATTGTAGCGTGTGTGCAAATAATTGGTAACGGTACTTTTCCCCGTACCGATTCCACCCGTAATTCCGATTAGGCGCATAGTGTGAGGTTGGGGAACGAAGTTTTTAAAATCTACCAGGACGATCTAAGTTTATGATTAATCGAGATGTCTGGCAACTAATTCAAGCTTTCAATCAACAACGTAATCCAGAACTCATCCGTAAAAAATACTCGAAATTAGCTGACGATCCCTTCTCATTTTTTCGAGGATCCTGTCATTTATTTTATCACGATCTACCTACTAATCTGACTACGCGGATAGCTCCACATGTGTGGATATGTGGAGATTTACATCTAGAAAACTTTGGTACTTATAAAGGTGATGACCGTCAAATCTACTTTGGAATCAATGATTTTGATGAAGGTGTACTCGCTCCCTGTACTTGGGATTTAGCTCGGTTGTCTACGAGTATCTTTTTGGCAGCCGATAATCTGAAACTAGATCGAGTAGTTGCCATTGGACTAGTTCATTCTTATCTGACTAGCTATTCAACTGCACTAGTGACAGGAAAAAATCATGTGGACATCGAACAAAATACTGGCGGCGCAATCGCCGAACTAATCGATAGTTTACAGCATCGGAAAAGAGTAGACTTATTGAACAAAAGAACCGAACTTATTAAAGATCGTCGTTGTCTGAAATTTGACAAAGGTAAAATATTAAAGATCGACAAACAGCGGCGCGAAGATATTACTCTAGTTATTAATGAATGGGCAAAAAGTCAACCTAACTCAGAATTCTTTGAAGTCTTGGATGTGGGATTTAGGTTGGCGGGAATTGGTAGCATAGGACTCGATCGATATCTAATTTTAGTTGTCGGCAAAGGATCGCCAGATTGCAATTATTTACTCGACTTTAAACAACAACCAGATTCAGCACTTCAACCTTACTTAACTACCCCTCAACCCAAATGGACAAATCAAGCAACAAGAGTGATGAAAGTACAACAAATAGTCCAATCATCACCACCCGCACTACTCGCCGCGAGCGAATATAATAACTCCAGTTATCTATTGCGAGAACTCCAACCAACAGCAGACAAACTCAGTCTAGAAGCTAACGCACGAAAATTAGCTCACCTCGAAGAATCGATCCAGATTATGGCTCAAGTTACAGCAGCGGCACACCTTCATGGTAGTAGTAAATTGGGTGCGTCGAGCGAGTTCGATTTAATTGATTTTGGTAGTAATCTAGATTGGCAACAACAGATATTAGTCTATGCTGAAAATTATGCCGATCTAGTTCAATTAGACTATCATAAATTTTGTCTAGATCTAGACAAATTCAGCTAATTTAATGTTGTGGATCGATTACCGACCGTAGGCTATTGCTAAGGCAAACGCTCCGCTACCGCCAACGACTCAACCTAAATTTTATTCCACTCTAAATTTTATGCGAAAACTGTTATTTTTGCTACCAGGAACCACCAAGAAATTTAATTGTGGCGGTTTGTGGGCTGAACTCAAAACTATCGAACTAGCCAAACAAATCTGTCCAGTTGAAATAGTAACTTATCGTCAACGAGAGCCAGATAAGCTATTTTTAGACGACCTTTTACAACAACCCTCCGAGCCGGATAATATCTTTGTCGTGAGTTGGGGTTTTGATGTGCCAAAATTAGTGGCTCGGCTGCGGGGTTATCCCACTATTTATCACGCTCATAGTGCCGAATATGGTTTTCGACTTCCTGCGGGGATACCAATTGTCTGTGTCAGTCGCAATACATTAGGCTATTGGGGACAAAGATCGCCGCACTCACTCATATACTATTTGCCCAATCAGATTTCTGATGAATTTGTCGATCGAAAAGTCAACAGAACGATCGATGTATTAGTTCATGCTCGTAAATCTTCAGACTATTTATTAAACCAATTAATTCCTGCTTTACAGTCCAATTGTCGGGTTGAAGTCATCAATGGATATGTAGATAGTTTATCGGATTTATTCAATCAGTCCCATGTTTATTTATATGATTCGGCTGAATATTGGGCAACTCAAAAAGTAACAGAAGGATTTGGATTGCAACCATTGGAAGCGATCGCCTCTGGTTGTCAAGTCTTCTCTAGTGTCAATCATGGTTTATCAGATTATCTAGATCCAGGATTCAATTGTCATAAAATTGCTGGATTTAGCACGGCTTATGATGTCGAACGTATTCTAGATGCAGTTAAATCGCCAAGATCGATAGACAATATCGAATCTCTAGTAGGCGAATATAGAACTGAAAACATTTTATTCCGTCTTCAGGTAATCCTGACTGAAATCAATCATTTCTTCGATCGCACTACTCCAGGTAAGTCCGATATCCCAGATCTAAACCCTCGGCGGATCTTCCAGTTAAGAATGTTAAAAGCGGTTAGGAGTATTCAAAAAAGACTCAAACGATAAGTGAGGAGATTTTGGATTTTGGATTTTGGATTTTGGATTGAAATTCATCCTCCCTACATCCCTAGTGAAGAGGGCGGGTTTGAACGAATCTCTAGTAGAATCGTCATTAGATTCATAAACCCGCCCCTACAGATCCGTCCCCCCGTCTCCCCGTCTCCCCATCTCCCCGTCTCCCCGTCTCCCCGTCTCCCCGTCCCCCCGTCTCCTCGTCTCCCCGTCTCCCCCTCCTCCCACACTCTCCACACTCTCAGATTCACGTCTGAGACTACCAGTATCGAGACGGTAGAGACAAGATAGGGTATTTTAATAGAGGCGAGCTAATTCAGTAGACAAGACGATCGATCGCTGTTTACTGTTGACAGTGGTGCCCTTTGGATGTTTCTTTCAGTAATTGGATTTTATGGTAGCAGTAGCAATTCTGGCAGCGGGCAAGGGCACAAGGATGAGATCGGACTTGCCAAAAGTGCTGCATCTATTGGGTGGACTCTCTTTGGTAGAACGGGTGCTGATTGGCTGTGGGGAGCTTCAACCCGAACGACAATTAGCGATTGTAGGCTATCAGGGCGATCGAGTCAAACAAGCTCTCACTCATTATCCCGATGTGGAGTTTGTAGAGCAAACACAACAACTGGGTACGGGACATGCAGTGCAGCAATTATTACCCCACCTAGAAGATTTTACCGGAGATTTGATCGTTCTGAATGGCGATGCACCACTGCTGCGCCCAGAGACGCTCAAAGCACTCCTCGCGACTCACCAGCACCATCAAAATGCGGCAACCATCCTCACAGCTCAAATTCCCGACCCCAAGGGCTACGGGCGGGTATTTTGCGATAGTAACGGCTTGTTGAAGGAAATCATCGAAGATCGCGACTGTACCGACGAACAACGTCAAAATCGTCGCGTTAATGCGGGCATATATTGCTTCAATTGGGATAAACTCAAGGCAGTGTTACCCAATCTCCAAAGCAATAATAGTCAGAAAGAGTACTATATTACCGATGCAGTCAATTTTCTCTCACCTGTAATGGTGTATGATGTGCCTGACGATCGAGAGATATTGGGCATCAACGATCGCCGTCAATTGGCTACTGCTTATCAGATTCTCCAAGAGCGGATCAAAGATAATTGGCTGATGGCGGGAGTAACAATCATCGATCCTAATAGCGTGACGATCGATGATACTGTCAAAATTGGTGTCGATGCGATTATCGAACCGCAGACTCATCTACGCGGGAATACAGTTATCGGTGCAGGTAGTCGGATTGGGCCGAATAGTACGATCGAAAATAGCACGATCGGCGATAATGTCTGTGCGATGTATTCGGTAATTATCGATAGTTCGATCGGTAATAATGCTAAGGTAGGGCCTTTCGCCCATATTCGTCAACAAGTAACCGTAGGTGAATCCTGTCGGGTAGGCAATTTTGTCGAGCTGAAAAAAACTACTCTCGGTGCTAATACCAATGTTGCACATCTATCTTATATCGGCGATGCAACAGTTGGCGAACAAGTAAATATTGGTGCAGGGACAATTACGGTCAACTATGATGGTAAAAATAAGCATCAGACGACGATCGGTAACTATACTCGCATCGGTTCTAATAATACCTTAGTCGCACCACTAACAATTGGTTCCCAGGTGACGACAGCAGCAGGTTCTACCATTGTATCAGACTTGCCCGATGACTGCTTGGCGATCGCTCGCGCTCATCAAACCATTAAACCTGGTTGGCGACCCAAATGGCAACAAATCAAATCGGAAGTTTAAGGCTATGAACCTGTCAGGGTGCCCATGAAGGGTACTCTTTCGGGTTTCTGTGCTGTGATGGTATTAAGTTTTTTTTCCAAGCCAAGCACGATGTTAACAGCGGCTAGCAAACCCCAGAACCAAACTGTCACCACAATGAGGCTCAAAATCTGAATTAATAATGTTGAAGATTTTTCGGTAATCGATCCAAAATTACCGATAATCTCCGCTGGGGTAAATCTTTTTGATGGTTGAGTATTTAGATTGGTTCCCCCAAAATTATTGCCTGTTGGCAACATTTGTCCGTGGGAATGGCGCAATCCTGGGTGAGATAATTTAGAATGGTGGGGTTGCAGCATAGATGGGTACCAGCAGTTGGCAACAAATTGTGGTTTAGCATGAGAAACTAGACAGGGAAATATACTCGCAAGGTAAGACTGGCTCGAAATTCTCACTCATACTTCTAGACGAGTCGATCGCATCGTGACTAAATTCGATCTAGTAAAAGTCTAACAATAATTAGTTTAATCGAAACAGTGTCAAAATCGATCCGTAATGTCCTCACTTTATGTACGTCGATCTTTGCTCGTACCTCAGTATTTACACGGAGTTCGGTATAATTCAACTTCAAGCAGTATCCCAATTCTCTATCCCAAACTAAATGAATCGTAGCTTCTGGATTATCGCCCTCATTAATTTTATTAATTCCCTCAGTGTTACGATTTTAATTCCAACTATTTATCAATATGGTCGAGAGTTCGATCTTAGCGATTTGGAAACCAGTTTATTATTTTCGATTTTTTCGATCGCTCAATTTTTCGCCACCCCAATTATTGGTAAACTATCAGATAGATTTGGCCGCAGACCATTATTAATTATTAGTTTAGCTGGTACAGTAATTGCCAATCTATTGGCGGGAACTGCCCCAAATGCTGCGATACTATTTTTCGCCAGATTTTTGGATGGAATTACTGGTGGGAATATTTCCGTCGCCCAAGCAGTTATTTCTGATGTCACCACTCCAGAAAATCGCGCCAAGGGATTTGGGATATTTGGAGCATCATTAGGGTTGGGGTTTGTGATGGGGCCAGTTTTGAGTCTAGTCGCTCAACAAAGGTCTTTGGGGACGGCTTTTTTGGTGGCTTCAGTAGTTGCATCGATCGCCCTAATTTTGACTATCTTTTTCTTACCAGAAACTCTCAGAACTCAACCAGAAGTAAGTGATAAGATTTTTAGTTTAGGCTTGGGAGATTTGATTAAGGGACTAACTTTTCCGCGATTGGGTCTTTTATTTATTATCAATTTTTGCGTAGGCACCACATTTACGATTTTTACTTTTGCTTTTCAACCCTACTATCTGAAAGTTTTGAATCAAGACAATAAATCTCTCACGATCCTATTTTTCACATTCGGTATTGTCGGTGTCTTGATGCAAACTCAAGGAGTCAAATTTATGACTAAAAGAATTAATTTAGTCAAGATTTTGTTTCTGGGGCTATTCTTTAGGAGCCTATCATTTATGTTGATGCCCTTAGTTCCTGACATCCACTTTTTTCTCGCCGTGAGTATTATTTTCTCACTGTTTAATTCTCTAGTTCAACCGATGATTAGTACCCTAATTTCTCTAAACACAGCTCCAGCCGAGCAGGGAAAGATGGCAGGATTAAATGCTTCATACTTGAGCGCAGCGAATGGAATTGGGCCAATTATTGCTGGGCTAATGGTAAATCAAAAAGATCCAGCAACCTACGGCTATCCACTATATTTAGCAGGTGGACTTACTTTCATCGCACTATTTTTCGCTATCCGCAATCGTCATAAATATACCCCGCAGGGAATGTAGATAAGTACTAAGTAATAAGTAATAAGTAATACTAGTTACTCCCTAACCTCCGCCACCCACACACCAACAAAGCGGCTGTACATCCAACCCTCCGTCTCAAACAACCTATGCTTTGAGGGGGGGTTCGGGGGGGGGACATTCCCCCACCCGATGGGGGGTCTGGGGGTCAGAACCCCCAGATCCGGGTTCTATTAACACAAGAAATGCCAACGGATCTGACTCAAGAGAACTCACTCCTGAGTCGATGTTCGCAACTGAAAGTAAACCAAAATAGATGTAAAAGCCAACAACACCATCGCAGCAGCGGCAGCATAACCAAAATCAAATTGAGCAAAAGCCCGATCGTAAATATAATATACCAGCAAATTCGTAGAATTCAACGGCCCACCACCAGTGATGATATATACCTGCTCGAAACTTTTGAGAGTAAAAATAGCCGTAGTAATCCCAGCAAAGATTAACGTCGGTTGGATGCCTGGTAAAGTAATATATAAAAACTGTTGCCATCCATTCGCACCATCTAATTCGGCAGCTTCATAACGACTGACAGGAATAGTTTGCAACCCCGCCAAAAATACCACTAGATTAAATCCAATCTGTTTCCAAACACTCAATAAAATAATCACAGGCATCGCCCAAAGAGGATCGCTCAACCAGGCAATTTTATCGATGCCAAAATTAGCTAGCAATCCATTCATCGCCCCATCAGTTTGAAAGATCCAGCGAAAACCCAATCCAGCCGCTACCAAAGAAACGATCGACGGAATAAAATAAATCGTTCGTAATAACCCCGTCAATGGTAGACTTTGATTTAACAACACCGCCAAACCCAACGGAATAATAATACTCGGAATCACCGTACCGATCGTAAAATAGAGCGTATTAATAATTACTTGCCAAAAGTCAGGAGTCAGAAATAATCGGATATAATTATTTACACCCACCCAATGTACGCCCGATCGCGTAAAACTCCCCCCCGTAAAACTGAGATACCCTAGATATAGAATCGGGAAAACTAAAAATATCCCCAGCAATACCAATGCTGGTGCGAGGAATATCCCCGCCGCTACATCCTCCCTGTCGATGAGAATTGTAAATCGACTCTCTTTAATCGTCATCTCAAATATTCATCATAGCTAAATTGTGGACGGATTTTTAAACCTCAATAAATCACCAGATTGGACTTCTCATGATTGCGTCGCCAAACTGCGGCGGATTTTGAATACAAAAAAAATCGGACATGGGGGTACACTAGATCCCAAAGCTGTCGGCGTACTGCCGATCGCCATTGGCAAAGCCACCCGACTGTTACAATACTTGCCAGAAGGCAAAGGTTATCGCGCTCTCATCCGCCTTGGCGTACAAACCACCACCGATGACTTGGAAGGCGAAATCATCTATTCCGAGCCAGCTAGAGATGTCACAATCGATCGAATTCGAGCGGCTATTCCCCAGTTTATCGGCAAAATCGAACAGACTCCACCGATTTATAGTGCGATTCAAGTAAACGGGCAAAGATTGTATAAACTAGCACGAGCAGGAGAGACAGTAGAAGTCCCCAGCCGCGAAGTTAATATCGATAGGATCGATATCCTCAATTGGTTCCCCGGTGAATATCCCGAAGTCGAAGTGCAGATAGTTTGCGGTGGCGGTACATATATTCGCTCGATCGCCCGCGATTTGGGTGCTAGGCTAGGGACTAGAGGTGTTTTGGCATTTCTAGAGCGGAATGCTAGTTGCGGCTTTGGATTGGCAGATAGCATCGATCTAGAGCAACTAATCCAACAGCAAGCAGCAGGTACTTTTACACCTATCTCTCCCAGCCGAGGATTGATTCATTTACCCGCAGTCACCCTACCAACTGCGGAATTAATCAAATACTGGAGTCAGGGAAAACGCCTCCCTGTCACAAATCCCGAATTGAGCGGTTATGTCAGGGTAATTGATGATGCGGATAATTGTTTGGGTGTTGGAGAGATCAGAGATACGGATGAGGGCATATTATTAGTACCTCAGACAGTATTGATTTAGATATGCAGAGAATCTGAGGAATAGTAGGGTGTGTTAGGCGGTAGCCGTAACGCACCATTTCACTAAATGATTGCCAAGATTTTTTAACCGCAGAGACGCAGAGGGCGCAGAGAGTCGATCGATATGTGTTGTAGTTTCGTTTTATAATTGGGAAAAAGAACCAACCCTCATGCAATCTGCACCAAGTCTAACTCCATCTCAACTGACACCTTTTTTGCTGAATGTGGCGACTGTTTTACCTGTGTTTATTTGGGGGCCGCCGGGGATTGGCAAATCAGCATTGGTGAGGAATTTTGCCGAGTCGGTAGGCTTGCCTTGTATCTCTTTATTGGGTTCTCAATTAGCTCCTGAAGATATTATTGGAGTGCCTCAGATTGTAGATGGTAAGTCTAGATTTTGTCCGCCAACTACTATCGCCCAAGATCGACCTTATTGCCTATTTTTGGATGAATTAAATGCTTGCTCGCAAGAAGTACAAAAAGCTTTTTATTCATTGATTCTCGATCGGCGAATTGGCGAGTATGAATTACCAGCGGGGACGATCGTCATTGGTGCGGGAAATCGAGCAGAAGATGCCGCAATTACGCGACCTTTATCTTCGGCTCTCATCAATCGGTTGCTACATGTCCAGTTGCGGGTATCGGCGAAAGACTGGTTGGTGTGGGCGGGGACGGCAGATATTCATGAATTGGTAGTTGCTTATATTAGCAATCGATCGGATCATTTATGGTCGAAGCCACCCAAACATGAAGAGACTTTTTCGACTCCTCGTGCTTGGGAAATGTTATCGCGAGCATTGAATTCTTATGGCGATCGAATCTCCCTCGACGAAATCTCAACTATTGCATCTGGACTATTAACTCCTGCCCACGCTCAACAGTTTGTCGCCTTTGTCAAAATTCGCGAACGCGCTCACGATCTATCCGCAATAATCAAAGGTAATGCTAATTGGCCGGAGAAACCAGAAGAGCGAGATATTCTCTATTTTATGACCCAACAATTACGAGATCGGTTAATCAAAGAACTTCCCGATGATGAATCAAAAGTGCGAAAAGAAACCCGCGAACTTGCCAATCGTTGTAAAGAGTTAATCGTCTCTCTCGCACGGATTTCGACAGAGCTGGCTCAACTAGTAGTCACCGCAACCGAAAGTGGCGCAACTCTCCCCGCTTGGTATACGATCGAACTAGCCCGCGCATTACCCCGTTTGGCAATGCAGAAGTAGAGGGGTGGGAGGGTGGTAGGGTAGGAGGGTAGGAGGGTAGGAGGGTGGTAGGGTAGGAGGGTAGTAGGGTGGTAGGGTAGGAGGGTAGTAGGGTAGTAGGGTAGGAGGGTGGTAGGGTAGGAGGGTAGTAGGGGTGCAGTCTAGTAGGGTGGTAGAGTCAACCCTATTGAGCATCTGTATTGCGAATCTCCCCATCCCACAAACCAACAAAGCGATCGGTTTCAGCAACCCAACCGTCTCAAACCAAACCCTTTGAGGGGGGGTTTGGGGGGGGGACACTCCCCCACCCAATGGGGGGTCTGGGGGTCAGAACCCCCAGATCCGGGTTCTCTTAGCACTAGAATGTTAACGGATCTGGCGCAAGAGAAGTTCGATTAATACAAAAAGGCACCCTAACCAACCAATGAGTGGAAAACGTCCGCCACAAGCAAACCTCGCTGCGATTCAAGCTGGAATCGAAATCTTCCGAAACCATCCAATTTTTTCGTTTATCAATTTTGCGAGTACAGCAAACGGGGAAGACTTTCCCCAGGGAGGTTTTGCGCGAATTTTGGTGAAAAAAGGCAGTGAGCGAGACAAGATCCCCTATGTATCGATCGAACTAAATCCCTGGCAACGTGCTAAACCTGAAGAGTGGGCTTATATGCTAGGTCAATGTAATCTGCATATTGCCCTCAATCATATCGATCCTGTGCGAAGTGATGAAGCTTGGCGATTGGCGTGCGAACTGATTGTAGTCGATTGGTTGGCACAAATATCGATCGGTCAACCGATTCACCCTACAGATATCATCCTCCCCGCTCAAACCATCGAGGATATCGCCGAATTATTAGCCCTCGATTTGATGACGGCTCGATCGAACTATAGCCATCTTAGTCCAGCGGGGGTCGATCGATTTACTTGGATCGTCAATCCAGAAGTCAAACCATTTACCCCAGCAATTCGCAAACACTATAGCGATGCTTTCGCCAAGGGGATTCGGAATGCAGTAATTCAAGCCGTAGAAACTGCGGGTAGCACAGCGCGAAGCGATAAGAAACGCAACCTCAATTCTCTCGCCGAAACAGCGCGTCGATGGTTTGTGGCGAATTATCCTCTACTTGCAGCTTTGGCAGCGACGTTTGAGATTGTCGAGGATGCTGATTTGTGCGAGCATCTGGATATTTCATTAGCAGCGGTGAATAGTGAGATTCAGCGGATTTATATCAATCCCAAATTTCCGTGGAGCTATCCCCAGCTTCAGTTTGTGATGGCGCATGAGTTGCTCCATGTGGGTTTGCGCCATGAGAAGCGACGACAGGGAAGGGATCATTTTTTGTGGAATATTGCTTGTGACTATGTGATTAATGCTTGGTTGGTGGAGATGGGGATTGGGGAGTTACCGACACCATCATTGATGCTAGATTTGGGATTGGGATTCGAGCATGAATCGGCGGAAGCATTGTACGATCGAATTGTGAAAGATTTACGCCTGATGCGTCGGCTCAAAAAGGAACGTACTTTGCGCGGTATCGGCAAAAGTGACATGCTCGGAGACAAGCCTCCCTCTTGGTGGACGGGTGTTGGTTGCGATTTGGATACTTTCTATCGTCGCGCTCTAGCAGATGGCTTGGAGCTGCATCTAGGTTCGACTCAGCGCGGTTATCTACCAGGGGATTTGGTAGAAGAAATTAAGTCGATCTTACAACCACCGATTCCCTGGGATGTAAAATTGGGACAATGGCTAGATAATTACTTTCCACCGATTGTCGCTCGGCGCAGTTTTGCCCGCGCCAGTCGTCGTCAGTCTTCTACCCCCGATATTCCTCGCGCTGTCTATATCAAACCGCCAGAGCTAATCGCGGCGCGGACTTTTGGGGTGGTGTTAGATACATCTGGCTCGATGGATAGCCGAACTTTGGCGCGGGGATTGGGAGCGATCGCCAGTTATGCCCTCAGTCGAGAAGTACACCAAGTCAGGGTGGTACAATGCGATGCGGGGGTTCATGATATGGGCTACGTCGAACCAGAAAGACTACTCGAAAGTGTGGAAGTCAAAGGTAGAGGTGGAACTGTATTGACACCTGGAATCGACAGGTTAGAATCAGCCAAAGATTTTCCCAAAGATGCGCCGATTTTAATTATCACCGATGGCTATTGCGATCGTCTCACAGTACGCCGCGCTCATGCTTATCTATTACCAGAAGGCGGACGTTTGCCATTTGATACCCGTGCGTCAATCTTTCATTTTGGAAGTGATTAACATATGATGTGGCTCCATCCAAACACAAAGATTCTAACTAATGCCAGATGAATTACCAGAAGATCCATTTTTGAGCGAACTTTGTGAAGGCTATACAGATTCAGAAATTGTTGAAATTCGACAATATATGCAAGAATGGTCAGTAGGCACATACATTAGCATTGCCCATAGCATTCTCGACCATGCCGCCCGAAAACAAATAGATCCGTTACGATATTTAAGAAAAGCACATAATTTCAATAAAAAACGTGCCGATCGGGTACCGAAAGCAGGCTACAGAATCGATAATTCTGCGGTATACCGAAAAGGAAATGAGTACTCAACCAGTGTGCCTCAATCGATTTGGTTCCGAGCAAATTGTGACCTATGGAGTAAACGATGACTAATTTCACACTCAACCAACAAGATACAAATCAGCTAAAACACTGCATTAGCGATTTACTCGTTCAAATAACTGCTGAATATCGAGAGACGCGAATAGAAAGACAACAACTCGCAGCAGCTATCCCTCCCGCAGATGATTTTAGCATTATTGAAGAATTGGAGCTATTAACAGCAAATCTGCGAGGTTATGCTAGCCAAATTCAAGTGCGCGTTTGTAAGCGATCGATCGCCATAGATCGATCGCTTACAAACGCTGCGTCTATTTAGCATTCCGACGATTTTTGCATTCTATTTTGAGACTGGTAAAGACTATCCAAAGCTACAAGATTATCTGAGAAAACTCGATTATCTCCGCCTACTCTTATTGGAGTATCTACAGGGATATAGTCAATCTGAAGCTAATTAAAAAGTCAATCTAATCTTTTATTTTGGAGCTGATTAACATAATATGTTTTTGAATTTATGAAGATATTGTACAAAGCTGGGATTTTGACGACGATCGGTATTTGTGTTGGTGCGGGATTGGTACATTTGAATAATTCCAAACAGCCTACCGATTTTCACACTACTAGTTATGATATCTTTACACATGGGAAAAAAGTAGTCGTTTACTCCCTCGACCCAAAACAGACAAACACATCAACTGGGAAGGATAACTTTAATGATTATCCAGTTTTGTCGAAGATAGAAGTAGTGGATCCCAAGCTACAATCAGAACTAAAATCAGCTCTCATCGAAGGCATGAATCAGAATGCGATCGAGGCAAAATGTTTCAATCCCCGTCACGGTTTGCGAGTATCATCGGGATTGAAAACAATCGATGTTGTGATTTGTTTTGAGTGCAATAAGCTTGAGGTTCATTCAACAAAACGAGTTAATGCTCTGAGTGTATCTAATTCTGCGGAAGCTTTGTTCGATCGCATTTTAGAGGGTGTTTGAAAAGTATCAAGCGACACTAGATATGCCCCCGAGCAAGCCTTAAACGACAAGTTATTTGAATTGCTGCGTAGGTTGTTTACCCCTCCCCAGCCCTCCCCTTGCCAAGGGGAGGGAGCAAAGCCCCCCCTTGGCAAGGGGGGGTTGGGGGGGGTCTTCTAGGGTATGCGTATTAAAAATAACTTTTCAAACAGCCTCTTAGGCTGCTTGGGAGTTTAGAATCAGTTTCTGTCGCAAAGGTAATTTTCACTTGTCTCTAAACCGAACTGCTTTCGACATATGACGTTGGAAACCACAGAGAGTTCTTTGGAATTTCCCCCAGGATAGGCTTGATAAATTGGCTTGTATAAAAATTCACCACCAGTTAATTCAATTTGCAAAGCTACTAAGATATTAATGATATTACCGATCGCATACCCAGATCGATCGATATATTTTGAGAGGGATTCTTGGTGATACTCATCGATAATCGATCGCAGGTATCGTTCGATATCTCGATTTTTGATGAGTAGATCTACAATAGGTTGTAATAATAGCCGCTGTTGAGTCACTCTAATATAGTCTGGAGATGCAGCTCGAATTATCGAGTGAGTCTCAAATAGATCGAATCTTCGATCTTGCAGCTCTCTAGATATCTGTCGAACAAATCGATCGATAGTACATTCCATCATCATATTTTGCAGTGTGAAACCAGATTGCGTAGATTGGATTAAAGATCGATCGAGTAGCGAATTCAAAGCTGGAATAATAGTAGCAGAAGATTCATTCAAAATATCTTCGACCAATACTTGAATTGGCACAGGTTCGCGACAAATAGCCAACCAATATACCAGCGATCGCTCTAATTTCGATAACCTGTCAAATTGGGATGCGAATAATGATTCCATCCCACCATATAAAATCGGCACCTGCAAAAAATCAGCAATACTATTATTAAAGACTATTTTGATCCGATCGGCGATCGATCCTAAGATAAATGGATTGCCTTCATACATTTCAATTAGTCGATCTATTTCTACCACCGAACCAAATACACCCCTAGCATTGAAAATCTCGACTGCTTCCTGTTGCAATCCAGCCAACTTCATTACCCTGACTGGCAAATATTCACCCTGCAATTGTCGCAGTTCATTAAATTGCTCTCGACTAGTAATCATCAAACAACTTTGATGAACAGATGCCCCAATTCGTCTAAATAACTCCTCATAGCTATTAAACTGAGCAGAATTCGGATCGCTAGAGCCACTTGGCAAAATAGACTCAGCATTATCCAAGATCGTCAAACACCGAGCACCACGAAATCGATCGATTAGTACGGTAATTTGCTCGTCTAATGTGCTTGGTAGCTCGATCGCTTGATGTCGCGAAAAAAACTCGATCCAATCACCGATAATTTGCTCGATAGATGGAGCTGAAAGTAAACTGCGCCAGATAACATAATCAAACTCCCCTGCAACTTCTACGGCGATCCTCGCCGCCAAAGATGTCTTCCCAATTCCACCCATCCCCAACAGCGAAACCAACCGTACCTTATCCTTGACAATCCACTGCTTTAGCATCGCCATCTCCGCAGATCTACTTACAAATATCGGCGTATCCGGTGCTTGAGTGAGATCGTAATTGATGACGAGAGGTGCTATTTGCGGTGCAGCAGCCATGTCTTGCCACTCAAAACCGAGGATTTGACAAAAAGTCTGAAAGTAATTGCTTCGCACCGCGTCACCCCTCAGAAAGCGTTTCCAAGTACCGATCGAAACCTCCTCAAATTCCGTACCAGGATTGAGAATTTCACTCGCCTCGATTAACCATTGGGGACTATCGATTGCTAATTTGCGCTGTTTTCTAGCCGCCTGCACCTGCTGAAGTCGATCTGGAGATATTCTGATACTTGTCATACTCAACAAAGTCTAAATTGTCAATTACATTTTCAGTACACTTTTGACGATCGAAAAACTGTACTGGTAACTTATCAGCAGATATCGCATACTTTATGTGTAATGCCTGTATTAAAGACTTAAGAGAGTCGATCTCGATCGAACTTTGATTTGGCACCATCGATTGTTTTTTATCAATATCCGATTCCAGCAAGGTAAATTATCTAGAAACATGAACTTAAAATCAGTATCTTTCCTAATAGCTACAGTTAGTTCCTTCACAGTGATTAGCACCATTGAGACACCATTAGCTTTATCCCAAGTAAGAAAAATTGGAGTCCAAGATCAGGGTGCAAGAGTAATGACAGTCCCACAACAAGGCGTAAGAGTAATTGGAGTCCAAAACCAGGGTGTAAGGGTAATGACAGTCCCACAACAAGGCGTGAGAGTTATCTCAAGATAGGCGGTTTCGGTGGCTGTCAGTTCGATTGGGCGGGTTTTGATTTGGCGATCTTATTTAATAAAAATATCGATCGCGTAGCGTCGCCTTGTGGAATCGCATCAACCCGCCCTAACTATCTTGCGTCTGTTAGCCTAGTTGCCATATTCTTTTATCAAAAATTTATATGTACTTTCTCGAAAGTATAGTTATTAAGAGTCCCCCGATGTTAAATCCTCAAGCCATACAATCCGTCCGACAGTATCTAGCTCAGTTTGCTGCTAAAGATGATTTTGAAAACTCGATCGAGAGTATCTTTGGTACTAAGATTGGTAGTGATGCAATTCGTCAACAGTGGTTGAGTGGGGATTTTAGTCTGATTCCAGAGATTAGGGTGTTGTCTAATGGGGAGTTGGGGACGGCGAATGGTGCTTATGCGGCTTCGTTAGATGAGATCTTCGTTTCCTCGGACTTTTTGTCACAGCATCAGGATGATGTGGCGGCTGTGGCGGGGGTGTTGTTGGAGGAGATTGGGCATAAGTTAGACACAGTATTGAATGGCAGTGTGGACAGTCATGGGGATGAGGGGGATATCTTCCGATTGTTGGCAACTGGGTATGATTTATCGGCACAGACTTTAGCCGGATTGAAAACCCAAGATGACCATGCGGTGATTACGGTTGATGGGCAGTCGGTGGCAGTTGAGAACCAAAGTTTTAACGGTACGAATAGTAACGATACTCTAATTGGAACTAGCGGGGATGATTCTTTCGAGCCTGGGACTGGAGCCGATAGCATTGATGGCGGAGCAGGTAATGATCTCCTTTACCACCTCGGACGCATCGACGAGAATGCCGACACCATAATTAACTACACTACTCCTGCTAACGGGATAATTACTGGTGGATTTAACAACGGTACTACCTTCCAAAATATCGAGAGAGTTAGATTCACGACTGGCTCTGGCAATGACTATATTAATATCTCTGCTGCTACTGTCTCTATCAATAGTGGCGAGGGGAATGATACGCTCATTGGTGGTGCTGGGGATGATTCTTTCGCGCCTGGGACTGGAGCCGACAGCATTGATGGTGGAGCAGGTACAAATAGTCTAAGGCTCGACTACATCGAAGGTAGTACCGCTACTACTACAACTATTTACACTACTCTTACTAACGGGACAATCACTGGTGGCTCCAGTAACGGTACTACCTTCCAAAATATCCAGAGTGTTTATATCGCGACTGGTTTGGGCGATAACTATGTCAACGTCTCTGCTGCTAGTAGTGTCTATGTCTCTAGTTTTGCAGGAAATGATACTCTCATTGGGGGTAACGGGGATGATACTTTCAATGCTCAGGGTGGGGCTGATAGCATCGACGGTGGAGCAGGCAAAGATAGTCTCAAAATAAAGTACAACAACAAAGATACAGTCGCTACCACGATCAACTACACCACTCCTACTAACGGGATAATTACTGGCGGCTCAAGTAACGGTACTACCTTCCGAAATATTGAGATTGTGGAGTTTGAAACTGGCTCTGGCAATGATTATATCAATGTCTCTGCTGCTCCTACTGTCTCTATCGAAAGTGGCTCGGGGGATGATACGCTCGTTGGGGGTGCTGGGGATGACGTTTTTGATTCTGGGACTGGAGCCGATAGCATCGACGGCGGAGCAGGTGACGATCTGCTCATACGTTTTTACTACAATTACAACGACACCACTGCCACGACGATCGACTATACTACTCCTACTAACGGGACAATTACTGGTGGATCGAATAACGGTACTACCTTCCGAAATATCGAGAGAGTTATATTCACTACTGGCTCTGGCGATGACTATATCAACGTCTCTGCTGCTAGTGGTGGTAGCGGGATCTATAGTGGTGCGGGGAATGATACGCTCATTGGGGGTGCTGGGGATGATGAGTTCAATGCTCAGGGTGGTGGGGCTGATAAGTTGTCTGGCGGAGATGGCAACGATAATTATGGTGTCGATCAAAAATTAAGTGGTGGCACTGTCATTGATGATTCATCAGGTACGAATGATACGCTTAGTTTATTGGGTCTTACCCTCAGTGAAATATCTCGTAATGGCACAACCCTGTTAATCGATCTAAATAAGGATGGCGTTTTTAAACCTACTGCCGATTTATCCATCAGCAACTATTTTGCTAATACTACGGGCAATATCAGAGGTAATGGTTTTATTGAAAATCTGAATGGACTGAACCCCAGTGAGGTGGTAAATGCTACCATTAACACCAATTTAGCTACGGGAACAATTGTAAATGATGACCGACCAGTTATCGGTATCGAGATCGCGGATGCTGATACAGCAGAGCCAAATAATCCAGGGCAATTTTGCCTCACTCGCACAGGAATTACCACCGCAGACTTGACGGTAAAATACTCGATCGCAGGTACAGCTACCAACGGAACAGATTATCAGAATCTCACTGATACAGTCACCTTTAAAGCAGGTAGTAGCACAGCGACGATCGATCTTAATGCGATCGATGACAACATCTATGAAGGCAATGAAACGGTTATTCTTACCCTCACAGATAGCGGTACCAATTATATATTAGACACCGTTAAATCTACTGCTACTTTGACAATTACCGATAACGAAAGTATCCCAATAATTGCCGAGGGAGATGAGCCGAATATTTCCCTACTTGTCACTGATGCTGACGCAGTCGAAGAACTAGCCAACCCAGGGCAATTTACCTTCAAACGCACAGGTGATACTACTAATTCCCTGACGGTTAACTACTCCTTGAGTGGTACGGCGACAAACGAATCCGACTACCAAAAACTGGGAAATACCATCACCTTCGCCGCTGGTAGCAATACTACCACCCTCGACATCAACCCGATCGATGACAAACGCTATGAAGGTACCGAAACCGTCACCCTCTCCCTCCTCGATGGCGGTACCCAATACAAACTAGATCCTAGTAACTCCGGTACAGTTTCAATCGTCGAAAACGATCCTCAAACTCCCAAACTCACCCAACCACTACCAAACATCTTATCGATCGAAGGTGGTGGCGACAGATCGACTCTGAAATTCACAAAAATTGCCCAGGAAGGAGCCGGGAAGAACGAAACCTTTGCTTTTGTTGTCGATGATGACAAAGGACGAATTGGCGGCATTGTACCAGGAGCCGAAGGATATCTCAAAGCTGCACTCGACAGATCGAAGGTGATCTTTTCCAACTTGGGTAATAATTCTATCGATCGAACATTCGATCTAGGTTCCCAACGCTCCTTGACATTTGCACCAGGCGATTTAGTAGAATTTGGTTCGATCGTTGGTGATACGATCGATAAAGTCAAACTCGATCTCATCAGTGGCAAACCTACTTCCGAGGTGTTATTTTCGCTACCGAGCGCAAATGCGGGCAATGGAGATCGAGCGAAATTTACCCCTTTACCTAATGATGGTGGCTACGAAATTGCTTGGTCGAATGCGGATACTAAAACCACTCCGGTTTATAATGACCTGGTATTCAAGGTAGAAAGCATCAACAATTTCACCGCGCCTATAGGTACGAATCTACAAGGCAATGGCGAAGGAGAAGTGCTCGACTTACGCAGTTTTGCCGGACAAACTCTTAAAATAGATACCGTTGCTGTGAGTGATGCTGGTTATAATAACAACATCGGTTTTTATGCCGTTGCAGATGCTCAAGGTACCCTCGCCAATGGTTTGAAAGTTACTGATGTTGGTTATGCCGAAGCTGCAATTAAGAGCGCGATATTGCGGAGTTTTAAAAATGAAACTCAGTTAGATCGACAGGTTGCAGGTGGTGAAATCCTCGCGCCAGTAGTTATTGCTAATGGTACGTTTGAAGACTTCCTCAAAACCAATCCTCAAAACCAAGCTAATAGTAATATTAATGCTTACTTTAATTATCTTGGAGCTAATACCGATAAGGTCGATCACTTCCGATTATTGGGTGATAATAAATTTGGAGTAGAGGATTTATACGGTGGTGGCGATCGGGATTATAATGATGTCGTCTTCCAATTGAATGTTAAAGTTTAAACTCAGATCTTGCACTAGTTATTAGAATCCCCCTAAATCCTCAATTGGGGGATTCCCAGATCTTAGTCTTTAGTATTTCTGTAGGGTGGGCAAATGGCGACGGACAAATCTTTGCGGAGCAATAACTTCGGGTTTTTCTCTCGCTTTGTCATCCTCATGCGATCGGTCATTATCCAATATTAGCGATCGCATGAGGATGAATTTAACTCGATCGTTATGTGTAATTATAGTAATGCTAAATCGGGAGGATGAAGATTTTTATCCCTTAATAACTCTCTTAAATTTACGACCCCTTCCCGATTTAATTTTAACCGAACTACCGTAGCTCTCCCCGTCGGGCTAATCCCAATTAGCTCGGTAAAATCATCACTCCACACAAAATGTTCCGCCCACAATTGTTGACGCGGATGATATAAAGTTACAAGCTTACCATCAATTGGATCGTTGGCGAAGCCTCTCCCCCTGGAGAATCGCTTCGGTTAGATTATACTTACGATTGTTGCACCCTTGACAAGCAAGAGCTAGATTATCTAGATTGTAGGTGCCACTTTTAGATAAAGGGATAATATGTTCGATTGAGAAAGGATCGGGTGAAAACTTGAGTTGACTCAGGCAGTATTCACAACATCTCCGTGCTCTTTCGTTGATAAATTCTTTTTGCCCAGCAGTTATTTCAGCCATTTAATTAGACTCTGATATCCCCAATTCTTGCATGACCGTATCCAAAGATTGACCGCGCATATTTGCAAGTTCGATTAATGCTTTCATCCGGCGAACATTCGCAACTTCCAAGCTGTCGCTAATTTCGATTAGTTGCTCTTGTTCCACATCTGTTAGGATTTCAGCTTGGCGTTTAGCGATTAGTCTATGATATTCAGCCCAAGTATCTGTCGAAACTCCGAGATTGATTTCTTTTAAGAGATCTGATTCTCTAGTCGGATTTTGGTCGAACAAGGTTAATCTAACTCGTTTACCTGAAAAATCATTAGCATTAGCCAGAATTTCTTCCCAAGTTCCTTCTATTTCTATTGTCGATCGCATAAGATATCTATTGATAGATTTACATAGATTTTAACTCATCTTAGATAAACCGACAACCGATTGACAGAAGTTTTGGAAAGTCAAAACTACTAATGTCGAAAATCAGGCATTTACTACCAGCAATTTCTGTATTTCCTACATCTTTGAGGTTGAAAAATAATCTGTAGACAGTAATATAATCCAGGTATTATCTATACAGCACTTCTGGCGGGGAGGGAATATCAATGAGATAAACCGCCGAGAAATCGATCGACAAAATATGCCAACCCTGCACCAATGAGCGGTACTGTGAGATTATCCAAACCCCATTGAGCGATCGATTCTACTGCTGTGGCGACAATTGCGACGGGAATTCCGACTAGCCAAGTTTGCCAAACATTACCATGTACATTCAATAAAACGATCGACACAATCGCATAACTAACTAAGAACATCGTTCCCGTACCTTCCCAACTTTTGGTATTTCCGGCGATCGTATATGGATGTTTGCCAAATCTCTGCCCAATAATTGCCGCTAAACCATCACCCCAAGCCATAATCAAAATACCAATTACGCCATAATAAGGCAACTCGATCGGCCAAAATATAATCGTCACAACTCCAATACTCACCGCATAAAAAAACGTCCCCAAACTCTTGCGCCCGACGCTATTAACTCCTGGTAAAATTGGCAAGCGGTAAGAAACAAGGGTAATAATTGCTGCGAGCACCCCAGAAATTGCCCCTACCCAAGTAGGTAGCTGGAGCAACCAAGCAATAATAATTACATTACCCGTACCGATATGGACTACCTTTCGGACATATTCGGGTTTGGTATCGGTATAGCGATGGAGCAATTCGGCGATAATGACGATCGCACCGACATAGATTGGTACGGTAGCAATCCGCAACCATAGGTTAAGATCGAATGGGACTATGGGCATCGGAATCGAACATGAGATGATGCTTCGATCGTATCCTGTTTTTAACCTTGGGGAGCGAATGTGCAGATGCAGGTAGGCATAGATATCGGTGGAACCAAAATGCTACTCATTGCTCAAAGTGAAGGAATCGTCGAGCATCGCTATCGGTGCAACACGGGGGCAACCTTTTCGATCGAACATGCTGAGTCGATAATTGCTGAATTTATCGACACTTTACCACGAGATCCGACATCTATCGGTATGGCTATTCCTGGCTTGGTGGATGAATCTGGGCGGGTAATTGCTTGTGATGTCTTACCGCAATTGGAGGGCTGGTTGCTATCGTCAAATTATCCGCTGCGGGTTGTCAATGATGCGGAAGCGGCTTTGTGCAAAACCATCGATGGACTCGACCCGAAATCTACTACCATCATGATGATGGTGGGAACTGGTATTGGTGCGGGCATTTGTGTCAATGGGCAAATTCTGCGTGGGGCGAAGGGTTGGGCGGCTCTTGTGGGGGTGAGATGGTGCTTTTGAAACACAGAGGCGCACGGAGGATTCACGGAGGTTCACTGAGGAGTTGGAAGTAGTAATTTATGTTGAAAGAAGTTTTAATTGGGTTGGTGCGGGGATATCAGCGATGGGTTTCGCCTTTGTTTCCGCCGAGTTGTAGGTTTATGCCTAGTTGCTCTCAGTATGCGGTGGAAGCGATCGATAGGTTTGGTACAGTTAAGGGTGGTTATCTGGCTACTATGCGGATTTGTCGTTGTCATCCGTTCCATCCTGGCGGTTACGATCCCGTGCCGGAAATTGCTACTGATGGTGATAAGATACGCGATCGCAAACATTAAGGAACGAGGATTAAATAACTTGCGTAGGTTGGGTTGAGCCTCGAAACCCAACATCCCTAGAGCGTTGGGTTTCGAGGCTCAACCCAACAAACGCAAGTTATTTAATCCTCGTTCCTTAATGTTTGCGATCGCGTATCTTATCACCATCAGTAGCAATTTCCGGCAC
>JANOPX010000324.1:0-37742 GCA_031422115.1 Chamaesiphon sp. VAR_4_metabat_408
GGGTGAGGGGGTGGGAGGGTAGGCGGGTGGGAGGGTGGGAGGGTGGGAGGGTGGGAGGGTAGGAGGGTAGGAGGGTGTAGGTATTATTTCCAAAATCAAAAATCCTGCTTGGTGTGCTACACTGTCGGGAAACCCGAACACTCCCTTACATCCGCTGTCTTGACTGAAACACATGGCTAGGCGGGTCCCCCGCCCAGCGCGGAAGAAACCTCCGCGTGATTTCAGTCGCAAAATCCAAAATCCCTCATCCCTTGCACTTAATGACTGGATTTAGCACCTTAGTAGAATTTTGGAGTTGGGGCTTATCGACATTTGCGTCACCAACCAGGTAAGAAATCATATAGGGATTGTCCATCATTGTTGATGCCTTGGCAATTTCGATGCCTACGATCTTGCCATCGTCATCATAATCAAATACTAATCCGGGCGCGAGTTGAGCCGTTTCCTCAACCGTTGTCTGGGTGAAAGTAATTTGCAAAATATCTTTGTCTGGGTCATAAATAACTTTCATTACAAACTGTATCCTTTGCTGCGATGACGATCGACTTAGTGTATTTTACTAGCCAGAGGTGACGCTTCCACAACAATCGCTGGCGACATATTCTGGTATTGCCAACGTTTAGTCAAGGATATCTAGATTTGTCTACTCGTGGGGAAGGGTTCTGGGTTGGCACAGACAGATGTTACTAGAGTAGCAGCTTTAGCATCGATCGGATTCAGATCCACTTTCGAGACTTGTTATACTCATCCTATCGATAGGTATGACCAAAAAAATGTATCACAGACAACCAAAAATTAGATAATGTTTTTTTAGATTTAAGAGTATTGATAAACCTTCGTTTAACTTGAGATGTATACTGTTCCATAGATGTTTTGAGTTGTCAATTTATGTCGAAGCCTGAAGGTGTATTAACCGATCTTTCACTGCAAAATTTTACCATTCGACCGATCGGTGTTTATGCCCTATCAGGACTTACGACAGATCGAGATATGTTACTTTCGGTG
This sequence comes from Chamaesiphon sp. VAR_4_metabat_408, assembly GCA_031422115.1. Taxonomy (GTDB): domain Bacteria; phylum Cyanobacteriota; class Cyanobacteriia; order Cyanobacteriales; family Chamaesiphonaceae; genus Chamaesiphon. The sequence goes on from JANOPX010000324.1 coordinate 1,006, forward strand.
GATGGATTGCGCGGATATCTAGTATCTGTCGATCGACTCACCAATAATACAACTATTCTCAACCCCCTCCACGTCTCAGATTGGATTGGGGTAAATGGCTTGACTCTGGCTGAGAATAAATTCTGGTTTGCCAAGGGGCAGAAAGTCATGTGTTGCGATCGTCAAACCTTGACACCGACGATGTTCGCGCGGTTATCATATCCAGTGGATGGGATTGCTGTCGGCGAATCCACAGTCTACGTCAGTTGTCAAAAATCTGGCTATATCCATCTGTTCGATCGACATACAGGCGAACAAATCGATAGATTCCATCAGCCTGGAGTCGGTGAAGAAACCATGACATTGCATCAAGATGCACTCTGGGTATGCGATCGAGCCGAGCAAACCGTCTACTGTCTCGATCGTACCACCGGGAAAATCCAGTTTAGCGCGCTCACCCCCTTCAGCTCCCCCACAGGCATCGCCTTTCACACCGACAGCGCAGCCAAGTCTACTTGCTACGTCACCTACGCCGACGAAGAACCCTACATTCGCGACGACCCCAACGCCAAATCCCCTCACCAACTGACATTCCGCGATCGCACCTTCATTCACCCCCTCCATTTCCACCACAACCCCGCCGAACACTACACCCGTTCCAACGGCTTCCTCATCGAACTATCCTACATCGAAGAACTCCTCCCCCTAGAATCCGTCACCCTCAACCAAGTGGAATGGCGCATCGCCCTACCATCTGACACCCTCCGTCAAAAAGTGAGATCGATCGAACCCATCGGTCATGAATGTACCATTGAAGAACAAGATGGTCAAAAAGTAGCCGTATTTCAATTCGACAGGCTTGCAGCCAACCAAGGCGGCATCCTCGGCTGGAAAGTCATCCTCGAAATGTACGGCTTCAAATACTCCCTCACCCCCGCCGACATCGACGACACCCTCACCCTCCCAGCAGACTTACAACATTACCTCCTCGATGACGACGATCTAGCAATGGACACCAACATCATGCAGAGAGCCGCCAAAGAAGCCGTAGGTAGCGAAACCAACGTCCTCCGCAAGATGCTCAAAATTCGTAACTACGTCTACGACAAACTCTCCTACGGCATCCAACCCCACATCGACACCCCCGATGTCGCCCTAGAACGTGGTGTCGGCTCCTGCGGTGAATACGTCGGTGTATTACTCGCCCTCGCCCGCCTCAACGGAATCGCCTGTCGGACGATCGGACGGTATAAATGCCCTCCATATCCCGATCGGCAAAATCAACCCCTTCAGCCCGATTTTAACCACGTCTGGTTGGAATTTTACGTCCCTGGTGTTGGCTGGCTCCCAATGGAATCTAACATGGATGATACCGTCGAACGCGGCCCATATCCCGAACGCTTTTTCATGGGGTTAGCCTGGTATCACACCGAAATCGGCAAAGGCATATCGTTTGAGAAGATGCGCGCCAGCGACAAACCCAAGCACCTCACAATGGGCGACTTCGCCATCAACCACATCCGCTTCCGCATCCTAGACGAACTAATCCCCAGCGATACAATCTAGCCTAAATCCCCAACCGTCTCCAGTAAAATCCCCTCCTGGGAGGGGTGCCCGAACGGGCGGGGTAGGTCAACCTCCGCTAAGATCTTCTAATCTCGATCGGGCATCATCTCCCAAAATTTATTGATATTCCCGAATTAAAATCGATCGACATATACTGGTGAGGAGGGTGGGTTTTGTTTGATATTTTTAGAATTTATCAATATTAGCTAGCATAAACCCACCCCTACAGCCCCTGAAGACTAGTTCTCAACGCTGAATTGAATCTACACTGGGCCGACTGCGATCGTGAAAATGAGCATTAAGAATGCGAATTAATTCATGTTTATCCAGCAATTCATAAGCTCTTTTCATTAGATTGAAAGCCTCGGTAGATCGATCTTCACCATTCCAATACCATAATTCTCTGCCTGCTTTTAACATTTCGATCGCCTCTGTTCGATCGGGATTAAAACTATCGCTCAACACTATATCCAACCCAGTACTAGTTTCTAAACCGATCGATCTACCTTCATCTCGATCTAATTTATTCGTCTCCAAAAAATTTTCGAGCCGATCTTTGGCTTTTTGATACAGCTCTATTTTATCCCGATAGTACGAAATATCTCCTTCAGCATCTTCATCAAGTAGATACTCTGTATAGCCCTCTATCGATTCTTCGCACTCGATGATTACAGCATCAAATAAACTACCATAGATAGTCATTTCTGCACCATCATTACTCCAATACATCGCTACTCCCCGAAATCGATCGGTAGGCTCATCGAGGAGCATTCCCCAGTGTTGGCCATCACAGTCGCCATATAAACAGGTAAAAAATTCCGGTACATCTCGATAATATCTATAGTGGAGTAAAGGATCGCCGTTAAATTCAACTCGATCGAGATCGAAATTTAATAATAGATTTAGTACTCCAGACGGATATAAGTCAAGATCGTTTAGATCGATCGAATCTTGGCAATCCCGTTGTTCGATGATAAATTCATGGAACCAAAAAAGAGAGTCGGGGAAATTGACTCCATATATCTGTTTGAGTTTGGCTTGGTGCTTATCTTTCGATCGACTCATGTATTCTTACTGGTAATATTTTCGAGAGCAGTTACCCATTCATGAACTACCAAAATATCGGATCGTTCGGCAATCCCTCGATCGAAGTATACTCAATTTAGTACTATATCCCGATCGAACCATGTCGAACCCTTATTCTCTGATGATTCACGGTGGTGCTGGTGCCCTTGAAGATCTGAAATATGAAGCCAGTGAAGCCGATTTCAACCAGAGCATCATCACAGTTTTAGAACAGGGTCGTCAACGCTTGGAAAAAGGCGATAGTGCTCTAGATGTGGTCGAATATTGTGCCAGTTTGCTCGAAGATGATAAACTGTATAATGCTGGACGAGGATCTGTACTAAATGCTGACGGCAAGGTCGAAATGGATGCCGCACTAATGAGCGGAAGTGACCTAGCTGCGGGGGCTGTAGCTTGTATCGCTAATATCAAAAATCCGATTTCTCTAGCCCGCCAAGTGTTAGACAGAGGCGAACATGTGCTCCTAGTTGGTGAAGGGGCGATGGAGTTTGCGAAATTCTGTGCGATCGACACTTATCCAGATGATTATTTTATCACAGAGTCGCGCATCAAACAATTAGCAGAAGCGCAGGTGACAGGGCGGATGACACTAGACCACGAGCGGATTAAACCATCCCAAAAACTAGGTACAATTGGAGCTGTAGCGCGAGATATTCATGGCAATCTAGCCGCAGCGACATCCACGGGCGGATTGGTAAATAAACGCTGGGGAAGAGTGGGCGATACACCGATCGTCGGCGCGGGAGTATTTGCCGATAATGAGACTTGTGCGGTATCTGCAACGGGCTATGGCGAGCAATTTTTGCGGACGGTATTTGCCAAAACAATTTCTGATTTTGTCCAGTTTCGGCAGATGGATGCACAAGCTGCGGCGCAAGCGGGGATTGACTATCTAGTAGCGAAGGTGAATGGTGAAGGTGGCGTAATTGTCATCGATAATGCCGGACGTTGTGCTGCGGCTCAGTCCACATCGGGACTGATTCGCGGTTGGATTGAACTAGGCGGTGAAGCGCATTGCAAATTAGGCTAATACTCATACTCCCTCTGCGCTCTCTGCGCCTCTGCGGTTAAAAAATAATCTAATCCAGAATCCAAAATCCAAAATCCAAAATCCAAAATCCCCAGAAATGTGGGTTAAAATAAGACCTGACTAATATATCTCGATCGCCAAAACCATGCAATTCATCGACCTCGCCGAAGTAGAAGTAGAATCAGGAAGCGGGGGCGATGGAATGGTGACATTTCGGCGGGAGAAATATGTGCCTGCTGGTGGGCCATCTGGAGGTAATGGTGGACGTGGTGGTTCGATCTTTTTTACCGCCGTGGAAAATCTCCAAACCCTCTTGGATTTCCGCTACAACCGTCGCTTCAAAGCCAAGAATGGCACTAAAGGCGGCTCAAATAGTTGTACGGGTTCGGCGGGCGAAGATATGACGATCGAAGTTCCCTGTGGGACAATGATTTATGATACCGCAACCGATGGTCTCATCGTCGATCTAGTCGAACCCGGACAAACGTTTAAAGTCGTATCTGGCGGTAAAGGTGGACTGGGAAATCAACACTTTTTGACCAACAGCAATCGCGCTCCCGACTATGCACTCCCAGGACAACCAGCCCAACAAAAACGCCTTCGATTAGAATTAAAACTCCTCGCAGAAGTAGGCATTATCGGTTTACCAAATGCGGGCAAATCCACCCTAATTTCTGCTCTCTCAGCCGCACGTCCAAAAGTTGCCGACTACCCATTTACCACCCTAATTCCCAATTTAGGCGTAGTGCGGAAACCCAGTGGCGATGGTACCCTATTTGCCGACATTCCTGGTTTAATCGCTGGTGCATCTCAAGGTGCTGGGTTAGGACATGATTTCCTCCGCCATATCGAACGGACGCGGATATTATTGCACCTTGTCGAGGCAACTCATCCAGACCCCATTGGCGCATACAAGACGATTCAAGAAGAGTTAACCGCTTATAATGATTCCTTAGCTATTCGTCCTCAAATTCTCGCTTTGAGCAAAATTGACGCGGTAGACGAAGAAGAGTTGGCGGAAATAGCCAAGGAACTCGGCGCATATGCAAAACAGCATGTATATTTGATTTCATCGGCGACTCGCACGGGATTGGATCCAATGCTCCAGGACGTTTGGCAGCAATTGGATCTATTGAATAGTCAAGAAGCTAATGAATTGATTACCGCTCACTAAAATTGAGCGTTGCTGACTTTGAGGGATGAATTCAGGATAGGTGAATTATTTATAAAATAGATTGTGCCTGAAACTACTGCTACTTGGCTAAGTCATTAGCCGCCGATTAAAATCGGGGCTAACAATACGAAGTCCGCCTACGCGGACTAGTATTCCAGTCCGCGTAGGCGGACTTTGCATTACTAGCCACGATTTCAATCGTTGGCGGTACTAGAACGAAGCAAATATCCTTAAACCTTTGGCGTAGCCTCTCCGCTGGGAAAAACTCACGTTCAGTAGATTACGTTAATCCTAACCATCGCTGCCCATCGTCGTGATTACCCTACCTTTATTCATATCCCATAACTTCACAGTACCATCTTCGCTACTACTGAGTAGATATTCACCATTACTTGTAAAGTCGATCGAACAAACTGGAGCAGTATGACCTAACAATTCACGAATACATCTACCATTAACGATATCCCAGATCTGAATCCCTGCACGACCAGCGATCGCAACTTTGCCATTATCTTGGGGTAAAAAGCTCAATCCGATCCAATCTCTACCACCAACTAAGTATGTTTTGACACAGGTCAATTGCTGATAATCGCATAGACTTAGTAAACCATCATCGCTCAAAGTCACTAAATGTTGTAAGTCTTGGCTAAATGACATAAACCGGATTCGATTGCCCTGACTATTAATAGTATGGGTTGTTTTGGTTGCGAAATCAAACAACTCGATCGAGTTGTTATTATATCCAGCGGTAATAATCTTGCCATCTACACTAGCTCCCACGCCCATGAGCCAATATTGAGTATTTGTTGGTAAGATATTAACCTTTTTGGTAATGAGATTCCAGTGGCAGATTTTACCATCCTCACCACAACTAATAATATTGATATCGTCCAAGAAAATGACTCGCGATACCCAATAGTCATGAGTTGTCATTACCGCCAAACATTCACCACTTAATATATCCCATAGTCGTACGGTAGTGTCATGGCTACCGCTGACTAACTTGGTATTATCTGGACTAATCGCGATCGATCTGACAATATCATTATGACCTAGATATTCACGATTTGGCGTTGTGTTTTGTGCGGTGTATAACCAACTGAGAATTGCACCATCATCTCTCCCAGCAATAATACCTTTAGTTTGTCGATTATCCTCACTGAAAATAGCGGTCAAAAAACGCATAGTTCGACCAGAGAAGTTCATCAGACATTCACCTCGATCGATTTCCCATAATTGGACAACGCCATTACTACTAGCTATGACAATTGTTTTACCGCTATTATGAATGGCTGCTGATAGAGTAGATTGCTGGGGATAAATCGATTGTAAGCAAGTCATCGTCAGAGCATTCCAGACTCTGATACACTCTTTGCTAGTGGTAACTATTTTTTGACCATCTGGGGTAAAACTAAGATCGAAAACACGGCTACTATGGCCGATTAGTTCAGCAACTAATTCGCCTGTTTCAATATCCCAACAATAGACTTCTGTGCCAAAAGTCAACCCCCAGAGATATTTTTTATCTGTGCTCAAGATAATTTTTTTGACTGCTTTACGATCGGGAATAGCTATCATTCGCGACCCGCTTTGCCATAAGGATCTAATGTTTATACCTTCAGGATTGACGGTAACTAATCGCCCTTTACTCAGATCTAAAGTGCCGTTCCAAATTGTCAGATCGGTTATTTTTAGTGAAAATACTGGTTGTTGACGTTTGAGCCACCAGACATTAATAACTCGCAGTCGATCGATACTGGCAACAATCGAACTATTTGGCGCGAAATATAGCAACCAAATAATATCTTGATGACCATTTAAAATGTGTAAGCATTCCCCAGTACCCACATCCCAAACTCTGACAGTATGGTCGCCACTACCAGTTGCTAAGTATTTACCATCATTACTAAAACAAAGGGTACGAATCCAGCCAGTATGCCCTGCTAATAAAAATCTTTTTCGCCCAGTATCTACTTCCCAAATATGCACTCGACCATCAGTACCTCCCGCCGCCAAAAGTTGACCGTCAGGACTAAATTTCAGATCGAATATAGTGCCCATACCTTGGGGAAACTGACAGCGATCGAATACACTATTATTAAAATTAACCTTAGCCAACTGCACTTCCTGAAAATCGACTTCAGCGATATGAAGATCGGTTAAATTCCAGTCAGTAAAATTAGCTTTGAGTTCGATCGCCAAATTAATTAAGTTACCAATGGCATAACCTTTGAGATGAGCAGCAGCTAAAATTAGCGATCGAATATATTCGATCGTTTTGATTCCGTGGCGGCGGTAGAGGAGACGACTAACGGGATTGAGAAATAACCGTTGTTGAATTTTGCGGATATATTCTGGTGAGCTACTAGGATGAATTGCTAAGTGGTTAAAAAAAAACAACTTGTTTTCTAGAGAAGCGGCTGGATCTAATGGATTTTGAAGTTCTCGATCGAGTTCTGCTCTCAATCGATCGGTAGTGAGTTCTAGGATGACATTTTGCAGGGTATAAGATTTGGACTGATTTGGATCGAGGCGATTACCACCAACAGTTTGAACGATCGATCGCCGCATCAGTGAATCAAGGGTATCTGTCAGAGTACCTTGGAGCGACATTAGCTCAAAGTGTGCTTTGAGTGCAATAATTGAAGCTGGTTCGCGGTGGAGGGAAAGATAATAAACTACTAATTTCTCAGCAATTGTGAGACGGGCTAATTGGTCGGTAATAATTGTCGATATTTTGCTGTAATTATAGCGATCGGAGATTGCAAAAGACTCACAATCACCATCAAAGTTTTTGGTAATGATGCTAGCAATGATGCGGAGATAGAGGGGATTTCCTTGACATCGATCGCTGATTTCTTGTAACGTCTGACTATCTCCTTCCACATCCATTTTTCCGAGCAAAGTTGCACCATCACCATTTAATCCTGCTAAGGAGAGAGTGCGGATGGGAAGTTTTGTGCCAGCTAGTTCGACGATCTCATTTGGAGCTTCGCGGCTGGTAAGTAGGGTACAACTTTGATGGATACTCGTACCGAGTCGATGAAATAGTTCGCCGTAATTGTGATATCCTTCGCGATAGTTGCCAACATATTCGCCAGGAGTCATAATTGCTTCAATATTATCTAAAACTAACAGACAACGTTGTTCTTTGAGACAATTCAGAAGGGCGGCAATCCGTTTGGGTGAAGTATTAGGCAGTTCGGTAATAGTATGGCACGAGAGGACTTGAATAATATCACCCAAAAGCTGATTTAGAAAGGGTGCTTCGCGCAGAGAACGCCAAATCACAAAGCTAAATTGGTCTTGAATTTGCGTGCTGAGTTTGACGGCTACCGAGGTTTTGCCGATACCACCGATGCCAAGGATTGTGACCATTTTACATCGATCGATTACAATCCATTCAGCGAGTTGGGCAATTTCTGAAGTTCGTCCACAGAAAGGCTGAATGTCAGTAGGCGCATCTTCCCAGTCGAACCTAGCTTGCCTTTCTAGGGCGATGCGATCGAAAATTGATGCGATACTACCTTTGGTGACTTTTTGCTCCGTGGCGATGGAGAGATCTTGGAGTAGTGCGGAAGCCAAATTGCGAACGGAATTATATTGATAGCCTGCAAGTTTGGCGATAGTCTTGTAGTCTTTTTTTTGCCAGATACCTTCGAGAATGAGCCGTTCGATTTCAGAGGGTTCTGAGCCTCTCTGTCGTTGGAGGTAGTAGCAGACAGACTGATAGATGTGGCTTGGAAGCATTTCGCTAGCTGCGCTGGGGACGTTTGTCACTTATTAGTCACCCATTTGGCGGGTATTTACCTATTATACCCAAAGCAATAGAACGCAATCATATCAAAGCTTACAAGTTAATATACTCGATCGATCTCCCCCGCCGAAAAAAGTTGTGCGGGCATTTTTGACGATTTTAGCCTCTTGCCTTCGCGAATAGAAATGATAAATTCAAATGACGCAGACAGAAAAAAGATTGTTTTTTCACTGCCTGTCTCATTTACATTTCAGAAACCCTAGTTCTTTTTCGTCAACCGCCCCGCGACTAAAGTGCGGGCTACTAGCAAAAGTCCACTTAAGTACTGGGCGGGGAACCCGCCCATCGGACTTAATTACACTAGCGGGTGGTTGGGAACGAAGCACTAATGTTCTATATTTTAATTTCCGATCGACATTATGCCAGCTAAAAAAATCAGTCAGTTTCTAATTGCCTCGATCCCTACTCTAAGTCTGATATTAGCTCCCAACGTAGCTACTGCCCAAAGTTAAAATCCAAGGTGGAGTTGGGATAGCTGTATTCCAATCGGGTAGAAGTCTAGCTGTACTCGTTCACGAAGTGTGAGCTTTGCTCAATCGCAGTTTAGTCGCTGCTGGTGCCGGAAGTTTAGTCGCCGCTGGAGCAGGAAGTCTAGTCGCTGCTGGGGCTGGGAGCTTCCAATTTTCACAAAGGTATGGCTTGATGGGCGTGAAAACTGAAGTTAGATTGCCCAAAGGCGCGCTAATTTTACGCTAATTTCTTGGATACCTCTAAATAATTACCAAAATGAATTTATCAATGAAAAGAAAGATCGATATATTAGCTTTGTTACTAACAATTGGCTCTGGATCGATCGTCGTATCCCCAGCCAATGCTGAAGTTGCTAAAGTTTTACTACAAGGCGATTCATTTGCGACTAAAGGGGTAAATGTTACTGTTGGACAACAAATGCAAGCCCAAGTAATCATACTTACCTCCCTCAGCGACTATAGTGACGTAAGCCTAAATAGAGGGGTCAAAACAGTCAATAAACAAATAATGGTGTTTGCCGGACAAGATCCTTGTACCAAATATGCTAAAAGTAAAAAAGCTCGCTTAGGCACGCCAAAAACTATTTTACAGACTTCCATCCAAGATGGCGATTTTGTTGCCTACAGTGGGAAAACTGAAATACCCATTTTGACACGAACTAGTGGTAAAACAGTCGGCCCTCTTACGGATTTGGGGACAGTTTGCATCATGCACTATGACTTCAGTCTCAGAGGAGGCAAAGTGGGGGAAGGAAATGCTGGTAGTTTTGGCTTTACTATTCGTCAAAGTATTTCTGGCAAAAATGGTGCATATGCTACATTTGGCAACTCTTTCCCAGTTACATTATCTGGATATGTCAAATCTGTAGAGATGATGAAATAAGGATAATAGCCAATTCGAGCGGTAATTCCAAATTCCAAGCAAGTTGAGCTTGGCTAGATAATACCTACCTCTCCAGCATTTCTGAATTTAGAATTGCTACGATTTTATTCGCGATCGGCAAATTGTAGCCAAACGATCGCGAATAAAATCGTCACCAGAGGGATAATGGTCGGAGCACATTGGCGAAAATCTCTACAAGCTTTGACTATATCGCCAGATCTCCACCTGGGAAACGACCTATGAGCGATATTGACAGCAAGACTAACCACGACTTGCCATTACCACGATCGAAATATACTCCCACTTACAAGTTACCCCGTCTACCATCGCCCAATTTTATCGGTAAACAGGGAATACTGGGCAGATTGGATGGGAGGTTGAAAAATTCTGTCGCTGTGGTGGTAGGGATAGCGGGGGTAGGCAAAACCGAACTAGCCCTCCAATATGCGAGTAAGTATGGCAGAGATTATTGGGGTGGATGTTATTGGTTGGAGCTAGGAACGCGAGATCTACACAATGTCTTGGCGCAGCATGTTGAGGAGAAGTTTTATCTAGATTTGCCACCAGAAATCATCGATAACAAGAATATCGCCCAATGGTGTTGGCAAGAATGGGAACGCAGTCTACCAGCAGGAAGTGCGAAGGTATTGGTGATATTGGATGATGTGGATGATGTAGCGCAAATCCAGGGGATGTTACCAGCTCGAAATTCTCGCTTTCGACTATTGGTGACGACACGCACGATTGGGTTGGATGAGACGTTTGCGGAAGAATTGTTAACAGAGCTGACAGATGCTGCTGCATTAGAGTTGTTGGAGAAATTTATCGGTAGTCGAGTAAATCGAGAATTAAATGCAGCGCAACGATTATGTCGTGACTTGATGGGAAATTTGCCCCTGGGAATTGAATTGGTGGGGCATTATTTAGCCCAAAACGAACAGCTTACTATTACTAATTTCAATTATGAATTATCGATGGAGCAGGAAGCATTAGATGTAGCAGATACCAGAGCAGTATGTCCTAATCTAGTTACTGAGCGCGGTGTCAAATCGGCTTTTGAAATGAGTTGGCGGCAATTGTCACCTGATATTCAGACAGTCGCCAAATTATTGGGCTTGTGTGCGCTGCGAGAAATTCCCTGGGAATTGGTGACGAAGATGGCAAGAAGCGGTGTAATTGCTGAGGCTAAGGCTCTAAACACCCCCATGTTTCAAAAACTCGCCAAAAATCTAGGTAATCTGTGGAAAAATCAGCCAAAACAGCTTGCATCAAGTGAGGCTAGAGCGGGAAAGACAGGTAAGGTCGAACAAGCACGCGAGCAACTAGAAAGTTTGCACTTGATCGAGTGGAATAAAGAATCCAAGACAGCTACATTACACCCTTTCATCCACTTTTTTTGTCAACAGAAAGCTCAGACTTCCCCAATCCTCCAACAAGTATTTGCCGATACGATGTTGCAGCGTGCCCGCCAAGCGACACAAGATATGAATTTATTGCGGGTATATGCAATGAGCGATATTATTCCCCATATTGAAGAAGTAGCACTTCACTATTCCCATCTGCTGTCGGATAATGATTTTATCTGGCCATTTGTGGGCATTTCCAGATTTTATGATACGCGAGGGTTGTATGCTGCATCAGAACCTTGGTATGCCCTATGTCTAGAAAAAACCTCGGCGAGATTGGGCGAAACTCATCCACGTACTGCTACCAGTCTGAATAATCTGGCAGGATTGCATGATTCGCGGGGTAACTATGCAGCGGCTCTACCGCTATACCAACGCGCTCTCCAGATTAGACAGGAGCAAGTGGGGGCAAATCATCCCGATATCGCTACCAATCTAAATAATTTGGCATATTTGTATGAGTCGATGGAACGATATGAGGAAGCGGAATCTTTATACGCCCAAGCTCTGAAAATTTGCGAGCGAAGTTTGCGATTTGGACATCCACATACGGCAATTATTCGCGAAAACTATGTTCAGTTTCTTAGCCGCGATGTAGATTAATTATCTCTGTCCAATTTAGGAATTAATTAAGTAAATTGCAGCGCAATCGATCCCAAATGCCGATCGTCTCAACAAAAAAAATCTCCGCGTACAAATCCCCTCCAAGGAGGGGTGCCCGACAGGGCGGGGTGGGTGCCCACCATAACTAAATTCTTCCAATCCCAAATTAATAGATTTTGGGGAGGTTGTTAGGAGTGGTGTCAATACGGTTCGGTTAGCCCGCGATTTCAATCGCGGCTAGTGATACGAAGTCCGCCTTCGCGGACTAGGATATTGATTTAACCGAACCGTATTAGGAGTGGTGTAGCGGAGGTTTACCCACCCCGCCCTGAAGGGCACCCCTCCCAGGAGGGGATTTGCCTGTGGGTGGGTAAATATGGCTCAACTCGATCGATCCTTAGCTTAATCTATGCCCGTGCGGAGTATGGCATCACTCAATAATTGTTCGATCGAGTCTAACATTTCTACCTGTCCCCAGTCTCGATATAGAGTAGCCGCGATCGACATACCACCTGCACCAACCCCTTCTTTGACAAAACCCTGCTCGTAAACTTGCAATTGGGGATAGCGAGAATCTTTAAAACTCAGATTTGTCGAAATTAAAGGTATTTCAGGAATTAATTGGGCTAGAGCGATCGTATCACCCGATCGATCTCCCGCTACCCAAGCAGTCGTCCCAACGACGATTTGAGACGTATTAATAGCTAAACCTTGGTTGATGCCGATCGATCGAATTAGAGCTGCTACAGCCAACATTTGCGTCCCTCCAGCTAATAATACACCACTGGTTCGACTGGCAGCGATCGCCATCCCCGCCACGACGATCTGCATCGGATCGCCGATCGCTGCTACGATCTCCAATGGTGGTAGTGGTAAATTTAGATGGGCTAATCCCTGTTGGACGATCGACCATTTCTGCTGATGATTGCAGACTGGATGACTGCTATTGACTTTTCCCGCTGCATCGATGCCCAATCCAGCTAATAAAGCCAATGCGGTAGTCGTACCCCCAACCACACATTCACCGATAACTACATAACTATCCTCAGCCGCCGCCGCGAGCTTTTCGCCCCAAAATAATCCCCGCTCGTAGAGATGGGTGACAATATCTAGGGGTAAGGCTGCGCCAGTACTCAGACAAGCTGCGGGCACACCGCACAAATCTATGTAGGGTATTTCTGGTGGTGTGGGTAAACCCGCATCGAAAATATATAGCGGGATATCCAGAGCAGCGACGATAGCACGAGAGATATATACGGGGGATGCGCCAGCGATTAGTGGTGGGAGTGGATAATGGGGGTGCGGTTGGACACCACCCGCGAGAAATTCAGCATCAGCGATCGCAGTATACCGTCGATCGTCAGGTGTTTTACCCGCAGCCGAAATACCCGGAATCAAACAAGTATCTGTAAATCCCAATACGCAAGCGAATACAGGCAATTTCCCTCGATACCGCTCTAACCACTGTTGCGCCTGTAATTGTTGAGTGTGAATTTGAATCATGTTGGGAGTTGGGAGTTGGGAGTTGGGAGTTGGGAGTTGAGAGTTGGAGGTGAGGAGTTGCAATCCAAAATCCAAAATCCAAAATCCAAAATCCCTAAAGATCCAACAACACCTCAACCCAACCCGGAGCCTTGGGAATGGGATTGCCGAGACGTTCAAACATTAGTACTGCGACGAGGTGAACTACAAAGACATAGACAATGCTGCTCATGAGAATCAGCCCGATCGCTAGGAGTTGAATTACCAGTAAACTAGGTTCGGCGAGGATGCCTAATTGAACAAAAATCCATTCCGCCATGTCGCGAATTCTGGCAATTGTGTACATCCACAGATCGTCACCCAATATAATAGATGTCAACCAAAAGCGAAAGAACACCCCAAGACATTCCAATAGACTGCCCAAAAACATGGAAATGGCCCAACCAACTCGCCGTCGCCAACAGGCACCTAGTTGGACTCCCAAGAGACCGTAGGGGATAAAAAATAGGATACTCCGAGTCGGCCCTATGAGGACGGATAGCAATAAACCCGATACCAGAGCTGTCATCCATCCGGCGCGATTTCCCCAACGTAGATATATTAACGCGATCGGGATCGGAAAAAAGATCCTAAATACTGGGCCGAGGGGAACATAATAATTTAGGAGGTATACCAAACTAGCAGTACTAGCTAGGAATGCCGTCTCTACCAAGACAATGGGCGGTTTGCTAGCTGAAGACGGCACAATCGCTAGTTTTTCGGTTTCAATCGGGGGTTGTTGGTGTGGGGGTAATGCCAAGGGATGACCTCGATCGACTGTACGATCGGCGAAATTAATGTATAATATGTGTCAGAGTTAGATTAGTAGTTAGTTCTAATTGTAAACCGACTAACTACCAATCTAGCTATGTGTCTACGTCAATTGCGACAAATGAGCCGACGCGCTCCTTATTTTTAACTGTAGAGGCTCGCGGGAACACACATTGATAAAAACACCCACAAATTAGTCAGTTGCCTCTTGTACATTTGAGTTGCAAGTTTGATAATAGAAAGTAGCCAGCCCTTGGTCGTAGCCAGTAGTGGTATCTTTCAACACCCAGAGTGGGGAATCTACGATTGATGCAGGAGTCCACCGCTGAAATGGGGCACCAGTCGCAACCATTATGCGATCCACCGGAGCTAAGAACAATCCTAAATAATCTAGCAAAGATCGCCACCACCAATATCGATTCATCAGAACAAACGATACCCCTTCCCATTCCCCCTAGTGCGGATTCCGCCTTGGCAATGCGCGAAAGAGTAGAAATTCGTGCTGTATGCGAAGACGAGATCGATCGGGTTGCAGATATTATCACCCATAGCTTCCATTTCGATCGCGGTTGGATGAGTTGGTTCACCCCCCTCTTCAAACTAGGTATCGCCGAAGATTTACGCCATCGCCTCCGCGCCCAAGTACCCAATCCCCGCCCCAGCAAATTACCCCAACCAGTTTGCTCGATCGCGATTTGCACCGACATGTCACAATCCTGTGTAGTAGGGACGATCGAAGTTGGTGCGCGCAATGCCAGCGATAGACTCCCTTGCAATCGGTATGCCTACATCTCCAATCTAGCTGTGAGCAAAGAATGGCGACGAAAAGGAGTCGCCCAAGAACTCCTCGTCGAATGCGAACAAATTGCCAAATCTTGGGGCTACACCGAACTGTATCTCCATGTGATGGCAGATAACGAACGTGGACGCAATTTGTATCAAAAGCTTGGCTACGAGCTGGTTGTATCTGATTTTGCTCGATCGTTTATTCCTTGGTATCGCCCAGAGCGATTATTTCTACGCAAACAAATTTAGGGGTTGGGGGTTAGGAGTTGGGAGGGGGGATGACTATTTGTTGTAGGCAATAGATCTACTGTCCCCCCGTCGTTGGCGTAGCCTACCGTAGGTAATCGCTGTTATAGTTAGGGTAGAGGTAATCTCACATCTGTAGTCAAGTCGAAGTAAATTAACCTAGACCGAACCTAACAAATTAACCTAATCTATTCACCCAGTCACCCAGTCTCCCAGTCTCCCCGTCCCCTCATCCCTGACCCCTGACCCCTGAAAAATGATATCGATGCTAAACAACCTCCGCGACATCATTCGCCGTTGGTGGATGGAGTTTACACTCCAAACTAAACTGATGGGAGCAGCCACATTAGTGGTGTCGCTGATTGTGAGTGGCTTGACGTTTTGGGCGGTAAATACGATTCAAGTCGATGCTCGAATTGGCGATACTAGATTTGGGCGAGATTTGGGATTGTTGCTAGCAGCAAATATTGCCCCCCAAATAGCTGAAGACGATCTCACCACAGTAGCGCGGTTTTCCGATCGCTTTTATCATAGTACCTCCAGTCTCCGCTATATTCTCTACGCCGATGAGACTGGGAAAATTCGATTGGGTATTCCCTTTTCCGAATCAGAAGTCCAAAACTCACTAACGATCGAACGTCAGATTCACCTACCCGAACATACCAATCCAAAAGATTTACCCTTAGTTCGTCAACATCATACCCCAGGTGGGATCGTCACCGACGTATTCGTACCGATCGAACATGAAGGCAAATTTCTCGGTACTCTAGCGATCGGCATCAATCCCAATCCTACCGTAGTTGCGTCGAGTGGATTGACTAGAGATGTCACAATCGCCGTATTTGTCTCTATTTGGGTAATGGTAATTTTGGGAGCGGTATTTAATGCCCTCCAAATCACCAAACCGATTAAAGAACTCCTATCTGGAGTCAAAAATATTGCATCGGGAAACTTCAAACAACGGATCGATTTACCCCTCGGTGGTGAGCTAGGCGAATTGATCGGTAGCTTCAATGAAATGGCCGAAAAATTAGAGATATTTGAAGAACAAAATGTCGATGAAGTAACTGCCGAAAAAGCCAAACTAGAAACCCTCGTGATGACGATCGCCGATGGAGCAATTCTACTCGACAACGATCTTCACATCGTCTTAGTCAACCCCAATGCGCGACGGTTTTTCGGTTGGGATACCAGCGAATTGAAAGGCATAAAAGTTCTGCATGTCTTGCCTGGTAGCGTCTCTAGCGAACTCAGTCGTCCGCTGCATCAAATCGCCGCAGGCAAACAAGAAGGCGAAGAATTTCGGATCGTTCTCACTCAGCCAACTGAAAGAACTGTCCGAATCTTAATTACTAGCGTCTTAGATCCAATCCGTGAAAATGTGCGCGCGATCGCCATGACAATTCAAGATATCACCCGTGAAGTCGAACTAAATGAAGCCAAAAGTCAATTCATTAGTAACGTTTCTCACGAACTACGGACACCATTATTTAATATCAAATCATTCATCGAAACCCTCCATGAATATGGTGACGAACTAAGTGAAGCCCAACGGAGTGAATTTCTAGATACAGCCAATCGCGAAACCGACAGATTGACAAGATTGGTCAATGATGTTCTAGACTTATCCAAACTAGAATCCGCCCACGTTTATCAATTTGGCGCGGTAGAATTGCACCAATCGATCGAACAAACCCTTCGCACATATCAACTCAACGCCAAAGACAAAGAAATCGAACTCTGTCAAGAAATCGAACCAGATCTACCAACCGTCTCAGGTAACTACGATCTGATCCTCCAGGTACTGGCAAATCTGGTCGGCAATGCCCTCAAATTTACCAAAGCGACTGGAAAGGTCACAATTCGTGCCCATCGCGTCTCAGAAGCCTCTGAGCAGGGAGAACATCTAGTTAATCCCGTGGTGAGAATCGAAGTAGTAGATACGGGTATCGGCATCGATCCTGAAGACAGACAAGCGATTTTCGACAGATTTTTTCGGGTAGAAAACCGCGTTCACACCTTAGAGGGTACGGGTTTGGGACTTTCGATCGTCCAAAATATCATCGAAAAACACCGTAGTCGCATTCATATTTCTAGCACCGTTGGCGTGGGTACTACCTTCTGGTTCGATCTTGTTGTGTATCAACCACCAGTCAAATCCGAAGACATCCAACTTACATCTACTGCTGCTGTTAAATAACGTGAATTTCTCCTAGCGGAGAGGCTACGCCAACGGGATTGGGATATTTGCTCTAACCCAAATATTGCCACCGATTAAAATCGGGGCTAGTGATGCGAAGTCCGCCTACGCGGACTAAGATCTAGAATGTCCTAACCGATGTGGCGACTGCTATAAATCAAACACAATCAACCTATAGGGGTACCCAAGGGTTGAAGAATTAGTAATTCTGCTAACTGATGCGAGATGTGTGCAATTCTATTTCAACTAACCTAATCTAGTTGGGATATAGGATTTAATTTCGGTAATTTGGTTGAGATCGTCCACCATGACTACTTGAGGCTGATGATGTGATGCTTCACTTTCATCAAATTGAGCATAGGTCATGATAATTAGTTTATCACCTTTCACGCCCAGTCTAGCTGCTGCACCATTTAGTTCGATCGATCCAGAACCAGGTACAGCGGCAATAGCATAGGTAATAAACCGTTCCCCATTATTTACATTCACCACCTGCACCTGCTCGTAAGGTACTATTCCCACAGCCTTCAATAACTTCTCGTCAATACTAATGCTACCCATATAGTGCAAATTCGCATCAGTGATGGTGCAACTGTGAATTTTGGCAGAGAGTAGTGTGCGGTGCATTGAGGGGTGGTAGGGTGGTAGGGTGGTAGGGTGGTAGGGTGGTAGGGTGGTAGGGTGGTAGGGGTTGTATGTTGATATTGTCTATTTCTAACCCCTAATCCCTATCCCCCATCCCCTATTTTTTCGCTGCTGCGACGCACTTGGAGACTAGAGGCATGACGGCATCGATGTCTTTCCAGCCGAGGATTTCGGTGACTTTCTTCTCCAGATTTTTGTAGGTTTTGAAGAATTCCGCAATTTCATCCAAGCGGTGTTGGGGAACGTCCTTGAGGGATCTTACATTAGCATAGCGGGGATCTTTATCAGGAACGCAGAGAATTTTCTCATCACGATCGCCACCATCGATCATTTCTAGCATACCGATCGGCCGTGCGGCAATCACACAACCAGGAAAAGTCGGTTCATCCATCATTACCATCCCATCGAGAGGATCGCCATCATCAGCGAGGGTATTGGGGATAAAGCCATACTCGTAGGGATATTGTACCGAAGAAGACAAAACGCGATCGAGTGCCATCGCATTCATATCTTTGTCAAATTCGTACTTATTTTTACTTCCAGCAGCAATCTCAACCAAAACATTGAGAATACCTGGCTTGGGTTGAGCGGGAATGAGGGTTAAATCCAAAACAACATACTCCAGTCGAAAACAACAGAGGGATATATCTCCCCCTGTTGCATTCTACTAGGGATTGGGGATTGGGTAATAGGGCTGAAAGACTAAATATATACAAAAGCAGAGATTTACATCATGGGTTTATTCTACAGCCCCATTTGGTGGTAAACTCGGCAGAGCTTGGACACTGCTGGCAGGTGAGTAATGGACGATCGCCGCGACAGGCAGCACCAATGTAAAAATCGCGATCGTTGTCCCCCAGAATTCTCCCCATCGTTGTGGAGGGGGTTCGGTTTTAGACTTGCCAGACGGGACACTTGATTCCATACAATAAATGTGTTTAACTCAATATTGGCAGGTTGAACTGAATCTAAAAAAACAGCTCATTGCCACTACTTATATTGTACCCAACAATCTGCGAGCATTTGTTACATAGCTCACAATTATTCGTAATTTTGCGCCGATCGATCGATTTTCTATAGATAGGGGTCAGGGGTAGGAGGGTGGTAGGGTGGTAGGGTGGTAGGGTTTTGTTCTCTCCCAGTCCCCCAGTCTCCCAGTCCCCCAGTCCCCCAGTCACCCGTCCCCTCATTCAGGGATTTGCCAAATCTGGATCTCACCATAGCCGCCAGTAGCAATAGTACGCCCATCGGCACTAATTGCCAGAGATAGGATCGCTCGATCGTGACTGGATATCGATCGAATCAATGCACCATCGCTCAGATTCCAGATATTAATCGTACCATCGTCACCACCACTGAGGATCGATCGGCCGTCGGGAGCGATCGCGACACAACCGATCGGTTTAGAATGACCGACAAGAGTATGGAGTAAATTCCCTGTAGCTGCTTCCCAAATTTTGATCGTGCGATCGTGACTAGAACTGACTACTTTTTTACCATCTGGTGTAATTGCGACCCCACTTACCCGACTACCATGCCCTAGTAAGATCCTCAGCAACCTTCCTTCCTGAAGATGCCACAATCTGATGGTGTAGTCGCTACTGCCACTGGCAATTAACTGGGTGCCGGGATGAGTTGCCAGACAATCAATATTTTGAAGATGTCCTGGAAATTGATGAATCAGCAAATCGTCTTGTGGTTGCCAGATTCGGACGATCGTGTCACTACCACCCGTAATCAATTTTCGACCATCACTAGTCAAAGCGATCGCACTAATCGGCGATGGATGTTCGATCAATTGGGGCAACATTAACCCAGTTGCCAATTGCCACCACTGAAGTGTACCATCCAAACTACCACTGATAATCGTCTCCGCATCAGCAGTTAGAACCACACCATAAATCGAATCACTGTGCCCCAAGAGATTGTGAATCAACTTGCCATCGGACATCCGCCAGACTTTGACAGTATTATCGACATGGGTAACATCTCCATGCCCACTCACCAACCATTGTCCATTTTGACTGAGAGCGATGGCATATACCTCGCTGAAATATCCAGCCAGTTGACGTACCAGTGTCAGTCTGTCGTAAGCGATTGTGGTAGGGACTGTGAGGGCTGTTGGGGCGAGGGGATTGTCAATCTCAATGATACTAGTTGCTTCGGGTATCGATCGATTTTTGCGAATCTCACCTGTATCTTGTGAATTAGGTACGATGTGAGCGATTTGCTTCCAACTCGATTGAGAATTGGGGATTGGTTGACAAATTACGGGCAGCCAACTGGCAGCAGGCACCACTTTTTCGATCGATTGAAGTTTTTCTCGTGCTTCGCGTACGGCGAGTTGGAGCGACTTCCCACCCGAAAAGGCTTTGAGCAGTAGTTTGACAAACTCCTGCGCGACTTGATCTTGCACTGCTTCTCGCATCACAATCAGATTGGGAATCTGAAGATCGATTAGTTCGTTGGCAAGTTCGATGCCATCTCCACAGTTGAGGATCAGTAGTTTCAATCCCTTGTCAACGGCAGTATGCAGCCGATCTTTGAGTTCGGCAATACTAATCGTATCGTGATGATTGAGGTAGATCCGATTGTTGGGTAAGTAGCCAGAAATATAGCTACTAATCAAAATTACACTCCAAGGCTTCTGTGCCAACAGGTTGGTAAAATCGGTAGGAGTAGGAGCAACAATAAATGCTGAGGTAGTGTGAGGAAGAGCGTTGAGATATTCTTTGCTGCGATCGATTTTAATTCCTTGAGCACTGGCGAGGATCGATAGTACAGATACGATTAATTCCGGCTCCATGTCATCATGTCGCACGATCGGTTCCAAGGAAATCTGGACTTCCGCTTGGGGATATCGATCGAGTAATGGTTGTAAGATGGAGTTCCAAGGCAAGCGAATCAATATCTTGGAGCGGCTGCGAACGATAAGATCGATCTCACAATCGGGATTTAGCACCGTTGCCAACTTGTCGCGGATAGTATGAAATCCGGTTGAGTCATACCACTGATGTAGATTAGCTTGGAGCATTGCCCCAGCATCCAAACAATCATTGATCCGCTCTGGCACCAAACTAACTGCTTTATTACTGATCAGACGATGATTTTGAGGATCCAACTTGCGATACCGTGACTGCCATTCTTGGTACTGGGCGAGTAATTGAGCCGCATTAGGCAATATTACTGTTGTCTCCATCAGCAATTGACGATTGGCAGCCAAAACAGACATCTCCATCTGAAGTACAGATCCCGACTGAGATTCTTCGACAGCAAAGATAATTTCTCTACCCCAAGCATGAGAGTCAATCGCCGAACTAATCGCCCCCAGCGTAATCGGTGAAGATGTCTCCTGGCTGTACAGCGGCTCCATTTCCTCACAAATGAGATTGGCGACGGTATAGTAATGACTGCTATGATTGAGCCGAATTACAATGCGGTAAAGGAGATATTTTAATTCGGCAGTTGAGGCATGACGATCCCGCAATTGCTGAATATAGTTGGTGAATTTAACCGTACTTAGTTGTTGGGCTTCATTACTCCAGTTGTTAGTACAAGCACAAAACACCAGCTTTTTAATCCTGGCAATGTGCTTGCTCTGTTCCAGATTGTGTACGATTACATCTAGCATCCCTGACTCCCAATAAGACTCCATTCCTCAGTACTGTTTCGACGATTGCATTTTTGACGGACTTTCAGCCATAAACTAGCAATAACCCGTAAACTTTGCAGCCCAGATCGTGCGCTTCAAAGCTCACTCTGGGGTTCAGCGTCGATGGCTAGTTTAGCTACCAAGCTGACTACTCAATTTACATTATTCCCCAGATACTGGTATTCCTTATCATTAGGTGCAAAAGTAGGCTTGACTACCGTCGTCATATACTCGATCGCCAGATATATGACGACAGTCACTAATGTAACCTAAGCGCGGCGATAATTTAGGCTCGATCGTCGGGCATTTTAAGCATAATCGACTACTATCGTGCTGCTGTGAGCATCGTCAAACGCAGGTTGAACTAAAATATTATGTTGGGTACTACGATTCACTGTCATTACAAAATCATTAAATTTTTGGGAATGGGCAGATCTGGCGCGACTTATTTAGCAGAGAATCTAGATTTGCCAGATCGTCCACCATGTTTAGTCAAGAAATTCCAATCCTTGGAAGATCCCTTGATGGCAGATCCACTTGTAGGGAAATTATTTGAAGCCCAGGCTGGGATCTGCCAAAAAATTGGGCACCATCGACAAATCCCAACTTTGCTGGCTAAGTTTGAAGAAGATGGTAGTAGATATTTGGTGAGTGAATATATTTGTGGGGATGTTCTTGGTAATGAACTTGCGATCGGTTCGATCTGGAGTCAGACACAAGTGTTTGATTTTTTAATCGATCTGGTAGATATATTAAAGTTCATCCACGATCTTAAATATATTCATCAAGACATCAATCCAAAAAATATTATTCGCCGCAAAGATGATGGGCGATTTATACTAATTGGCTCTAGTGCGATTAAAGATTTGGGTAGTGTGTGGCATCAGATCTCCAAACACGATTCTCGATATGTAAATATCTCGATCGGCACCCCTGGCTATATTCCCTATGAGCAAGAACAAAATTCTGTCCAATTTAATAGCGATTTATATGCAGTGGGCGTAATCGCTATTCAAGCTCTAACTGGTGAATTCCCCATTCTCAAAGACGATCGCACTCATGAATTGAAATGGCGTGACGGTATAAAAATTGACCTGAGATTGATAAATATCATCGATAAGATGGTACGCCCAGATTATCGCAACCGCTATCGATCGGCAGCAGAAGTATTAGCCGATCTTCAGGCTTTCGCACTGACTCAAATCCCCCTGAGTAAATTCGACAGGCTAAAACCTCATTTAATCTTTGGGGCTATTACTTGTACTTTATTAATCGGCTTTACAGCGATGAAATTGCTCTCGACTCCAACAGATCGATTCTCTAGGGAAGAGGCTACGCCAACGAATTCCATCGGCTCTCAACAGCAAGGCTATCCCGATCGAAAATAATTACAGTGATGACAATTAAATTTTTAGCAAATCTTTCCGGAATCGATCGCAGGTTGAATGTATTAATATTAACTAAGGTGAGCTGTGACAATAGCCACAGCTCGTAGTTATTAGCTTACTAACCTCCCGAGCACAAATGAATACTTGGTTAAAGATTGGCATGGTATCAATTATCACTGCGACTGGACTCGTGAATTCAGAAGCAATTTTAGCTCAATCATTAGGAATGAAAGCAGAAATCGCTAAATACTCCAGAGACTATATTCCTGAATTTACATCCAGCATTGTCAGTCAATCTGGAAATGCCAAGTTAGGACAAATTGCTGTCAATATGGATTTTCAAAGTTTTGGTGATAATAAGCCAGAACTAGAAAATGCTGCTAGACAACTCTTTCACGCTAAAGGTGCAATCTTATTTTTAAATAAGGATGCAACTGCACGCGCAGCAATTGAAAGCAAAATCAAAGCAATTAAAATTGTCTTGGTACCAGATGTGAAGTCTAAAAATATGACGCTTCAAAATGGAACGTTAACTATGGCTTCTAACTCTTTCGATCTTGGTAAGTTCCATAGTTCTGAAGACATCAAAAAATTCTTGTTTAAAAATCTCTAATCGGATGTCTTAAAATTGTACTCTGGTTGCTACTCGGTTGGGGCAATTCATTAATTGCCCCTACCGAGTAGCAACCGTCCCTCGATCGCTAGATTTTAATCATCAAAAACTTTACCATTGAACTTAGTTTGACTGGTTAAAATTCTACTTTGCTTCAATCGCCAACCTTGAGGTGTTTTAGCCCAAAAATCTTTCGATGTTTGGTCGATGACGATTTTATTCCCGCCAATCATCGTGCCTTCTGTCCGCTGTCCCATGGAAACATCTATTCCATTAGCATTGATAGAAATATTTTTGATTGTCGCTTTACTAGATGTTAACTTGATACTAAAACGGTTGAGTACTGTGTCATAATGACTGCGAAATTCTGCTAAATTTTGCTTTTCACCTTTTTTATTGATACTCACATAGTCTGGTGTAAAATATGCAGTAGCTCCTTGAACGTCTTTACGGATAAAAGCAGCATTTATCTGATTGTAGTTACCCTGAATAATTGGCAATAATGCTGACGCACTTACTGCATATACTGGTTGAAGTGTAGCAATTGAGACAGAAAATAGACCGATGGAATATAGAGTATTTTTAATAGAGGAGAACATCATTTGGCGATCGGTGAGATGGACTGTAATGGCTGACGCAGGGGAGAAATTAAAGGTTCCTCAGTAAATCTACCAATTCACAAAATCCAGCTATTTCGCTTGACTTGGTGATGTACTGGGGCTGATGCTCCAATTCACTGGCATAGTGTTTGATATTGGCGACACCAACTGAATGGGGAAACAACTGTCGATCGAACATACTTGCATCATTAGGGCTATCACCAACAGTGATGATATGTTTGGGCTGAATTTTGGGAAAATGGTATTTGAGCGCGTAGGCGATGCCGATCGCTTTATCCTGTTTGAGTGGTTTGATATGACACTGGATGGTACTATAGGTAAAACCCCAGCCCCATTGTTCGCATTGAGTGGCTATTTCCCAGAGTTGGGCGGTATTTAAACCAGTGATATCAAATGTCCAATCAGTAATCCGAAATTGATTATCGCTCGATTCTTCTAATGTCGGATAACGCTCTTGCAACTCCCAAAATACATTCGCCAATTTTTCTCGATATTCGCTAATACTCTTCATTGAGGTGACAATATCCATTTCACCTTTATCATCAAAGTATACTCCGCCATTTTCACCGATCGCCCCCGCAACTGGGAGATAATTCACCAAAGCACTTACCCATCCTGCGGATCTTCCTGTGACTAGAAGTAGTTTTAATCCTTTGGCGTTGATAATATCGATCGCTTGCAATAGTGCTGGGGTGAATTTATGATGGCTGGTAAGTGTACCATCGATATCTGTGGCGATTAGTTGAATATCTGTGAGGTTATCGGCGATTAGAGGTAAACTTTGTTCCATGGGAGGTGAGGGGGATTGTTAGTGGTAAGCTTAGTGGATGTTTTTTTAACACAGAGGAACACTGAGGATTCACTGAGGTTCACAGAGGTAAGCGATTAGAATTTATTAAAGAAGTTCATCATTATTATTGATGTTTTTGATAAGACTTCAAGGCCATTTACATCACCTAGTAAGCCAAGCTTTTTGCCGATCGATGGGTTGAAAAATATCGATAAATCTGTAAAGTTGTTATGATTTGTAGATTCATATACTAGCCTTTCTAGATTTGCTTTTGTAGACAGTCGATCGATCCACATGCCATCATTAGCTGTGATGGCAGTATACTGTTCGAGACTCTTTTTATCTTTGGGCTTATATTTTTCGCGATCGGCATTAATTAATAGTAACTTTTTACCCGTATAATCTGCACTGTCTAGCTCTAAATCGATAAAAACACCATCGAGATCCACTCCTTTATTAATGCGGCGATCTTTTCCGCAGGCGACAAAGCTAGCCGCGCCGCCGATCGAATGCCCCGCTGCAAACATTCGATCGACATCTATTTTCTGATAAAGTAATGAATCAGGCATAGAATTTAGATCTACGATTCGATCTAAAATCATTGACATATTTTCTGCTTGCTCTTGCATAATATTTCCCAGATATCGTTCGAGCTTGGCTGGATCTTTAAATATTGCTATGTCAGAATTTTTAAACTTTATTTGTGAACCATCCATACAGATAGTACCAATATTTGACACAGGATGATTTATACCAACGACCATAAAACCATGACTGGCAAATTCTAGGGCGTAGAATGTACCGAGGTAATTAATTCCCCCAAACCCAGGTGAAAAAAGAACAACGGGTAAACCACCTGGAGTCTGAAGTGGAGCCGCGTGAATAAATGCTGGCGTAGGAGAAATTCGTTGGAGTAATAGAAAGATTAACTTATATACGATGTTTATAACTATGCCATCAGCAAATACTCGACCGATTCGATCGATATAAGGGCTATTAATTCCAGACTGCTCTTCAGTTGGATACCAGACTTTGGCAATTATTCCTCTATATGTAGAATTGGGTGCATCCCAATCGATATCTGTAGTGCCTACTTGCCACTTACCCGATGGTTGGGGTAATGTATTTTTAGAGAATATTAGGTGAGGTAGTGCAAAGATAGCGATCGTCAGAGCAAGAATAATTAATAGTACTGCAACCATTTGACTACAAGGGGTTTGAATTGGGTATTGGCGATCGACGAAGACAAGGGACTGTAGGGGTGGGTTTATGCTAGTTAATATCGATAAATTCTAAAAATATCAAACAAAACCCACCCTCCTCATTAGGATATATCGATCGCGGTTTTTGTTGTCGATCGACCTGTAGAATGAATATTGGTTAGCATAAACAACGTCATCTACGGTTGGCTTAAGAAATGTCGAGTATCAGGAACTGTAGGGGTGGGTTTATGCTAGTTAATATCGATAAATTCTAAAAATATCAAACAAAACCCACCCTCCTCATTAAGATATATCGATCGCGCTTCATCGTCATACGGTTGATTTAATCAATGTCGAGCATCAGGGACTGTAGGGGTGAGTTTATGCTAGTTAATATCGATAAATTCTAAAAATATCGAACAAAACCCATCCTCCTCATTAGGATATATCGATCGCGCTTGATTCGACAAGATCGATAAAATTTAGGGATGATGACATGGGATATATTCTGGTGGGGTTGGGCGGGTTTTGTTCGACATTTATCTGTAAAATCGATATTAGCTAGCATAAACCCGCCCCTACAGTGGCTGACGATCGATATATCCTGGTGAGGTTAGGCGGTTTTTGTTGGGAATTAATCTGTGAAATTGATATACATTTTAACTATCTTTATCGGTATTTACATTGTGCAAACCGCACTCTTTCTTACTAGCCTCTTCCCACCACCAACGCCCTTCGCGTTCGTGTTGTTGGGGTAATGTTGCGCGGGTGCATGGTTCGCAACCGATGCTAGCAAACCCACGTTCGTGGAGGGCATTATAGGGCACTTCATAAGAACGAATATACATCCAAACTTCAGCGGATGACCAGTTAGCCAAAGGATTGAATTTTACCAAGTCATTATCGGGGGTCGAAAAACCGCCATCAGCTTGCACGACGGGTACCTCAGCGCGGGTGGGACTTTGATCTTTTCGTTGTCCGGTAATCCACGCATTAACGGTGGCTAATTTGCGCCGGAGGGGGGCTACTTTCCGAATTCCACAACATTCTTTGTGTCCGTCTTCGTAGAAGCTGTACAAGCCTTTTTCGTGGACTAGTGCTTCTAATTTGGCTGCATCTGGATACATGACCTCGATCGCGATACCATAGTGTTTGCGGACTCGATCGATAAACTGATATGTTTCTGGATGAAGACGACCAGTATCGAGACTGAATACTTTGATATCGGGATTGATTTTGGATGCCATGTCAATCAAGACGACATCTTCAGCACCGCTGAATGATATGGCAATATTATCGTATAGGCTCAATGCCCGTTCCAAAATCTTTTGGGGACTCTTCTTGCTGAGTTCGGCATTTAGGCTCTCAATGTCGATTGTTGTGGCTGTCTGGCTCATATCGTGCTGGCTCTGGAAATTAAGGATCGTGCAGTGGTATGAGCATATTTTACAGGGAAACTAGCCAGCCGTACATGCACCAAAATCGTCATGGGGAATTACGATCTACTTGGAGCACTATTGAGATGAATTTAATTTTATATACGAAAGTCGGCTGTCATCTCTGTGAAGGCTTGCAAGAAAAGTTGGCAGAAATTATCGAATTGGATATCCAGCTAGAGTTGCGCGAGATTACTACCAATCCTGAATGGTGGGAGCGATATCAGTACGAGATTCCGGTACTATGTGTACAGGTTGGTGGGAGCGAAAAACCCATCCCCCGCTTCTCTCCCCGTGCGAGTGTCGCCCAAGTGCAACAAATTCTCAAGCAATACCTGACGATTGTGTAAAATAGACTTGGAATCCCCCACTTCTTTTCTAAGGAATGAGAATTTAATAATATACATATTCGTAGGTTGGGTTGAGCCTCGTTGGCGGAGCCTTTCGCCTCGAAATAACCCAACATCCCTAGAGCGTTGGGTTATCTCCGAAGGGAGACGCTCCGCGAACGAGGCTCAACCCAACCTACGCAAGTTATTTAATCCTTATTCCTAATGTTGGTTTTCAGGGGGATGCAAAGCATTATTCCCCTACCCCCTTATAGATTTTCATGAAACTACGCGAGCTTTTAGCCGAGAGTAATATTGCCTATTCCAGCGAGCATCCCAATTTGGAGTTGGAAGTGACTGGCTTGAAAACTAATTCCCATACCTGTACTGCTGGAGACTTGTTTATTGGGATGCCCGGTACTAGAGTTGATGGTGGTGAATTTTGGCAGGGTGCGATCGATGCGGGTGCGATTGCTGGGATAATTACTCCAGCAGCAGCGGCGGTACATCCACCGACATCACAGGATTGCGTAATAACTACTCCAGATTTGACAACGGCTTGTGCTGCTCTGGCTGGAGCATTTTATCATTATCCCGCTCGATCGATGAAAATGGTCGGGGTAACTGGTACTAATGGTAAGACGACTACTACCCACATCATCGAATATTTACTCGAACAAGCCAATATTCCAACAGCTTTAATCGGTACTCTCTACACTCGCTGGAAAGGCTACCTCAAAACAGCAACTCATACAACTCCCCTCGCCGTAGAATTGCAACCCCAATTAGCTCAAGCTTTAGCAGCGGGAAGTCAAGTCACTTTGATGGAAGTGAGTTCTCATGCGCTCCATCAAGGGCGAGCGATGGGATGTCCGTTTGAGGTAGCGGTATTTACCAATCTCACTCAGGATCACTTGGATTATCACCCAACGATGGAGGATTATTTTCAGGCGAAAGCATTGTTATTTAGCCCAGAATACCTGACTGGACGAGCGATCGTCAACCTCGATGATGAATACGGCAAAAGACTGATCGATAGCATCGCGCCCGATAGAGTATGGAGCTATAGTACCACAAATCCAAATGCAGATTTGTGGACGAGCGACCTAGAATATCAGCAAACTGGAGTCAATGGTAAACTGCATACACCCCAAGGTGAAATTGCTTTCAGCTCTCCCCTCGTAGGCGATTACAACCTCGAAAATCTCTTGGCTGCTGTGGGGACGGCTTTACACCTGGGGATAGCTCTGGAGGCGATTGTCGCGGCGATGGCAAATTTTCCTGGTGTGCCTGGAAGGATGGAACGGGTACAAGTTTCTACGACACAGGATATCACGGCGATCGTCGATTACGCTCATACCCCTGATAGTCTAGAAAGCTTGCTCACCGCTGCTCGTCCGTTTATTACGGGCAAGGTGATTTGTGTATTTGGTTGTGGTGGCGATCGAGATCGTACCAAACGCCCACTTATGGGCAAAATTGCTGCCGATCTTGCCGATCGAGTCGTGGTAACATCGGACAATCCCCGCACGGAAGATGCCGATCGGATCTTAGCAGATGTAGTCGCTGGAATCAGTCGCAAGGATGGCGTGGAAGTAATTGCCGATCGAGCCAAAGCCATCGCCCATGCAATTGCGATCGCTCAGACTGGTGATGGTGTCTTGATTGCAGGCAAAGGGCATGAAGATTATCAAATCCTCGGTACTGAAAAAATCCACTTTGACGATCGCGAACAAGCCCGTATCGCCCTCAACGCTAAGTTCGGATCTTAGTTAGAATTGTGGGATAGTTAGTAGTTAATCTTGGATCGGAGTTGGGAGTTGGGAGTTGGGAGTTGGGAGTGATAGTGATAGTGAAAACACAGCAAGTAGAACCTCCCCAACCCTCAAAATCTCAACTACTCTCAACTGTCTTGAAAAGGTGCTTTACTTGGGGAAACCCCAAGTAGAGCACTTTTCGCTCCCAACTCCTCACTCCCAACTTGGGTTACTAGCTATTCCCAACTCTAAACCCCTTTTCCCTACTTATGATAGATACTCCCACTCTAGACCTAAGTTTAGGTGACTTCAAAGATGAAGCGATGACTCATCTAATGCAAGAATTGTGTACGCCAATAACTAATATTAAAACAGCCCTCAAGTTATTGGAATCTTCAGCATTAAAACCAGCTCAACGACAGAAATATCTAGAGCTAATTAGGGATGAATGCGATCGCCAAAACTCCCTAATTACAGGTGCAGTTCGACTACTTGCCCTCGAACGCATGTCAGGAAAAGTTAGCATTGAAGCGATTTATTTGTCGGAAGTTATTCCTGGAGTTGTCAGTATTTATCAACCCTTAGCCCAAGAGAAAGGGATCGAACTAGGATATACCATCCCCGACAATTTACCAGCTATATTCTGTGCCGAAATTTGGTTGCGAGAAATTGCCTTCGATCTATTACAGAATGGGATTAAATACACCCCCGAAGGCGGACAAGTATTTGTCCGCGCATCGATTGCAGGTGATTACGTTCAATTAGAGTTTAAAGATACCGGGATTGGCATTTCAACTCCAGAGATTCCCAAAATATTCGATCGCTTTTATCGGATCCGCAATTTAGCAGATGAAAGTAATAATAGCGCGGGATTGGGCTTGACGATCGTTCGAGACATGTTGACACGCTGTGGTGGATCTATTTCTGTCAAGAGCCAGCTTGGCGTTGGCTCACAGTTTAGGATCCTATTACCAACTCAATAGTCTTCCTTAAAACTGCCGATCGATTTCAATACCAATGCCGCAATTTTTGGACGTTCTGTTGGTAGTAATTTAGAGATCGCTTCAAAGTTTTGAACCATCGTATTATACTCTAATTTTGCATCGGCTCCCATTTGAAATTCAGCTAATTTCTTTTGATTGCTAGGCAAACTAGGATTTAGCGCGCGCAATTGGGTTCGCAGTTGAGCTAGCTGAGTTTTGACTTGAAGATTGGACTTTTCCGCGCCCAATTGCTGCACCTGCATTAGATTTTGTACCAATTCTTCATCGCTGACTGCACCTCGTCTCGCCATATGTACATACATAGTGCCACCACCAGCATAAGCTCGTGTTAACATGGCAGAGGATACTCGTAATTTCTGCGAATGGGTGCGGTACTGTCGGATTCTTCGAGCAATTGGTTGGGGTAGTTTTGCTAATGCTCGATCGTTAAGCGCTTTATGACATTCAGCATAGGTTTCATATGCCAGATCTTCCCCGACTTCCGATCTATTTTTGGTTTTTTCTTGATATACATTTGCCCATTTGTCTGTCTTTAATTTGAGGATCTGAGTACATGTATATCCAGCACGGGAATCTGCATCTGCTGGCGATTGAGCCAATACAGAAGTACTGTTAATAAGTAGTAAGCTAATACTAATGAGGATTTGTTTCATATGGTGACATACCTAGACTGGATGATAAATTTGTAGATAATGACTATCTGTCGATCGATCTAGTTCCATCGACGATCGCGAATATACGATCGAGAATATTTAACACGAATCTTTGAAATTGGATTCAGGCGATAATGACATACATAAGTAGAATAATTCTCAACTGCTTACTTGAGCTGGGATTGACGATCGATGCTTTTTGTAAATCATGAGTAAAATTTAGTTTATTTCGATCGTTTGTATATATAATCGATCGAAGAGGAGACTCATCTTATTGGGCTTTTCTACTGGAGATCGTCCGCCGATCGGTGTTATGAAACCTTACTCAATAGTAATTATGCAATTTTGGCAATTATTCTGCGCGAGCTTATTGATTTTAAGTATGGCAAGTTGCAAGAAAGAAGCGGCTACCACGACTCCAACGACTCCGACGACTCCAACTACACCGACAGCTTCGACAACTCCAACTACACCAACAGCTTCGACAGATCCGAATGCTCCCTTAGAAATAGACGTTCCCGCCCCAAAATCTGCAACGATAACTGATGCGGAAAAAAGCACAAATTTGAATGATTTTCAAATCAAGCTTGGCTCGACAGAGAAAGCGATCGCAGCAGGTAAATTAGCTGAAGCAAAAACCGAATTTGTCGCAGTTGAGACAGCTTGGAAAACTATGGAAAATGGGGTACTGTCTAAATCTCCCGATCGGTATAAAGCCATTATCGCCAGTGAAATAAAATCGGTATCCAGTGGCATCGATCGCAAGCAAGATAAAGATACTTTATTAGCTAGCTTGAAAAACATTAATCAAAATATCGATATACTAAGAAAGTAAAAAAGGCTTGGCATATGAATTCTTTTAATCATCTGAAGCGAGCAGAAGCGGGATGAGATGTGAGGGATGAGGGATGAAGGGGAGAGTGGGAGAGTGGGGGACGACTATATTTCCGATAATCCAAAATCCAAATGTTAAATTTCCAAACGGCACGACCGTATACATTATTATCGATCGCAGCGGCATTGATGACGATCGGCTTGAAAACTGAAGCTTATTTACTGACTGGCTCGGTAGGTTTGCTATCGGAAGCGATGGAATCTATCGTCAATTTGGTAGCAGCGTTAGCAGCATTTTGGGCGGTATCTTTTGCGGCTAGCCCTGCTGATGAAGATCATCCTTTCGGGCATAATAAGGCGGAATATTTTTCGAGTGGATTGGAGAGTATCCTGATTATTATCGCCGCGATCGGTATTGCTACACTCGCTTGGTCGAGATTATTTACCCCAGAACCCCTCCAAAAACTCGATATCGGGCTATATTTATCTCTCGTTGCTACCCTGATTAATGGTGGTGTAGCTTGGATTTTATTTCGGGCTGGGCGGAGACTGCGATCGATTACACTCAGAGCAGACGCTCATCATCTACTCAGCGATGTTTGGACTTCGGTTGGAGTCATTTTGGGGATGTTGCTCGTCAAGTTCACAGGTTGGTTGATGCTCGACTCGATCGTCGCGATGGTGATGGCTGCTAGTATCCTGGTATCGGGGGTGCAGATGCTGCGAGAAACTGGTGCGGGTTTGCTCGATACAGCATTACCAACTGGCGATCGCGGTCTGATTACTGGTATCTTTAGTACTTACGAGCAACAAGGGATTTCTTTTCACGCCCTCAGAACCCGTGTATCTGGCTCGCGCGGTTTTGTGACTTTTCATGTCTTGGTACCAGGAAATTGGACGGTGCAACAAGGACACGATTTATGCGAGGATGTAGAACAATCGATCGTTCAAGCTCTCCCTGGTACCAATATTACCACTCATCTAGAACCCCTTGAAGATCCCAGATCTTGGGCAGATAGAGAGCTGGTGTAAATTATTTTGGATTTTGGATTTTGGATTTTGGATTGAAATTCACCACTTCCCCTCGTCCCCCAGTCCCCTCGTCCCCCAGTCCCCCAGTCCCCGTCTCCCCCTCCCTCCCCGAAATGCCATCAATCCGCGAATTACACCAACAGCTTATTACCAAACAACGATCGGCGGTAGAAATTGCCCAGGAATCGATTGAGAAAGTCAACCAACTCGAACCCAAACTGCGGAGCTTTTTGTGTACGACACCCGATCGAGCGATCGCCCAAGCCAGAGCCGTAGATGCTAAAATCGCGGCTGGGGAAGAAATCGGCTTACTCGCAGGCATACCGATCGCAATCAAAGATAATATGAGTACCCAAGGTATCCCCACTACCTGCGGCTCAAAAATTTTGGAAGGTTTTGTCCCTCCCTACGAATCCACCGTCACCCAACGACTCCAAGATTTGGGCGTGGTGTCGATGGGCAAAACCAACATGGATGAATTCGCCATGGGTAGCTCCACCGAAAACTCCGCCTATCAAGTCACCGCTAACCCGTGGGATTTGGCGCGAGTACCGGGTGGTTCGTCAGGTGGCTCGGCTGCTGCTGTATCGGGGGGAGAATGCGTTGTATCCCTCGGTTCTGATACGGGTGGCTCAATCCGTCAACCTGCGTCTTTTTGTGGCGTGGTGGGGCTAAAACCGACATATGGATTGGTATCGAGATTTGGATTGGTGGCTTATGCTTCTTCTTTGGATCAAATTGGGCCATTTGCCCGGACGGTGGAGGATGCGGCTATACTATTGGAAGCGATCGCCGGATACGATTCAAAGGATTCGACTAGTCTCAAAGTAGAGATTCCCAAGTACTCCCAATTACTTACGCCAGATTTACCCAAGGGGTTGAAAATCGGCATCATTACCGAAACATTCGGCGAAGGATTGGATCCTCAAGTAGCTGAGTCTGTACGAACTGCGATCGAACATTTCCGCTCTCTCGGTGCAGAAGTTCGGGAAATTTCATGTCCCCGATTCCGTTATGGTTTACCTACCTATTATGTCATCGCACCTTCGGAAGCATCAGCTAATTTAGCCCGATACGATGGTGTAAAATATGGATTCCGCGCCGAAGCAGATAATCTGATGTCTATGTATACCCAAACCAGAGCCGCTGGATTTGGGGCAGAAGTCAAACGCCGAATTATGCTCGGTACCTATGCCTTATCCGCAGGTTACTACGATGCTTATTACCTCAAAGCGCAAAAAGTCCGCACCCTCATCAAACAAGACTTTGAAGCCGCCTTTGCACAGGTAGATATCCTCATTACTCCCACCGCACCCACCACCGCCTTCAAAGCAGGCGAAAAAACCGCCGATCCTTTGAGCATGTATCTCTCCGACTTGATGACAATACCTGTCAATCTAGCTGGCTTACCTGGAATCAGTATTCCCTGTGGCTTCGACGATCGCGGTATGCCGATCGGTCTACAATTACTCAGTAATGTCTTGCGTGAAAATCTCTTACTTCAAGTCGCCCACGTTTACGAACAGTCTACCACCTGGCATCAGCGATCGCCAGTATTATAACGAGATAAGGTAGGTGAGAAATCGATCGTCATTAGTTAAATGCGATCGATTTGACCATAATTTTTTGTGAAATCTCACGGAAAAATCATGTTTAGTAAATACCAACTTCCGCATGTAATCCCCTCCCAGGAGGGGTGCCCTTCAGGGCGGGGTGGGTAAATCTCCGCTATCACTATCCAACTCCGAATGTTTAAAGATTAGGTGACATATAGCAGTCGCCAAGGCGGTTAAGACAGCCCAGCGACTAAAGTCGCGGCTAGTGATGCAAAGTCCGCCTACGCGGACTGAGATCTAGAGTGTCTTAACCGATGTGGCGATTGCTATACTTTCGATCGATCCCTCTAATTCTGACATTGCTAGTAGAATTACACTATGAGTTTAGTGTACCCAGGGTCGATCGACGATTAGTGAGTAGCGTAGATCTAACCCACCCCGCCCTGAAGGGCACCCCTCCCAGGAGGGGATTTGCACGCGATGCTTTTTAGACTTCGGCTAGTTCTCTTCCTCAGCCCAGTACTCCCAAATTTACCAGAATTGTTAGAACGACTCATGCAAAACCCCCGACTTCAAAGGAGAAGTCGGGGGTTTATTTGTGAGAGAATTTATGAATTTCCCCTACAATTTGACGATCGGAAAGTTCGGCTGTCTCTCATATGTTGACATATCAGTGAACTTCCGTAATTGACCTTGACCTAAGAGAATTTCTTGAGGATGGTCGAGCCAGTGCATATTATACTCTTGTAAAGTATCACTCAATCGAGGTCGATCGATCTCCCGATCGACATTAGCAAAATAAGCTAATGTTGTGTGAGCGGTAAAGTAATATTGCTGCTCGATGCCCAATGAAATCAGACTCGAACTTTGATAAATAGCGCGTCTGAAAGCAGTGATGCGATTATAACTGTATTCGTCCTTGGGCACCAAACTCACTTCAATAGCACGAGGTCTTACAGTTAAACCCATAATTTGCCACTGAATCGGCTCGGCTCCCTCGATCGAGTTACGATAAATACTAAAACTATCTTCAATTCGATCGCATAATTTGCCCTCGAAATCAGGATTAGTTTCAGTCGCCGTTTTAAACGCGCTATCCCAAATCAAATCGGCTAAAGTGAAGTGAAAACTAGCCGGATCTACTAACACTAATAAATCGGGTTCCAGCCGTTCGGTAAGCTGTTTTTGGCAGGCTACCAAACTTTCATAAAATCCACTATTTCCGCCATCTTCATCGCCTGGTGGTGTAATCACCGAATAGCCAGGAAAAGATACTGGTTGCCGACTACCATCCGCAGCTACCCCGAATTTAGGTGATGCTTGGATATTTTTGACCTGTGACTCGTAAGTGGCGGGTAGCGTCATCTTTGCCACTCGGTTGAGATAAGTGTGATAAGACTCGTCCAACAGCTATCGCCTCCTTGCCGTTAATAAGATATTTGCTAGCATCATCATAATACCGCTTTCATGAATAGACTTACACTATTTTGTCGATCTAATCTCAGTTTTTAGCAATTCTTGACATGAGGGGTGAGGGGTGAGGGGTGGTAGGGTGGTGGGGTGGTAGGGTGGTAGGTTAGTAGGGTAGTAGGCTCTTGTTTTCTCCCAGTCCCCCAGTCCCCCAGTCCCCCAGTCCCCCAGTCCCCCAGTCCCCCAGTCCCCCAGTCTCCCCGTCCCCCAGTCCCCCC
>JANOPX010000325.1:0-4187 GCA_031422115.1 Chamaesiphon sp. VAR_4_metabat_408
TATGAGAAGGGAATTAAGGTCTTGCCAAAACAGCTCAAACAGTATCAGCACTATTGGCAACGCTCCGAGACATTAGCTCAATGGGATATTACTATTATCCCAGGTTAATTGCTGGGAGATTATTTTCTTGCAAGTCCCTAACTGCAATCTCACTATTGGTGAGTAGTTGCAGTCTCGAGCGCGATACTACACAAAAAGTTGCGCCTCAGAAGGTTGCTGCTATGCAGCAACCTTCTGACAAAAAGACTGTCTCGCCAGCTCCTGAAATTGCCAAGCCACAACCACCGAAAGCCGATCTGATTTCAGTAGGTGTAATGGCTAATGTCAAATCGGATCGAGCTGTGAAAATTGATAGGATTCAAACATTCGATCGAATTGTGGCTGATAACCCCTTTGCGACTCCGATCGAAGGCAGAGGTGGCAAACTAATTGTAGTTTACCTCACGCTCAAGAATACGGGCGATGAGTCTGGAAATATGGCTTGGTCTCGATTTCAATTGAAGGATCGAGAAGGTCGCAGATATGACGAGATCGATAATTCTATGACCGAAAATATCTGGTTGAAGGAGCAGGGACTAGATCGAGATAACGAACAGATATTCCCTGGGGGAACAGCCCTGACTGCCAAAATATTTAGAGTTGCTAATGATGCCAGTAAGTTAAAATTAGCGGTTAATCTAACGACATTCAAATTACCGTCTGAAGACCGAAATATTCAAACACAATCAAATGAAGGTGAAAGTAAGTCTGATTCAAGTCGATCAAATGAAGGTAGCAATGAATCTAATGATGAACAGTTAGCCAATAATAGTTCTTTGGTTTCGTCTAGTAGCGAAAACCGACTCCCGACAAGGCTGTTATCAATCATTACAGATCGATCGATAGTAGAGAGTTAGATCGATCTTGGAATGACTTATCACCAAGTTTTAAAGGATCGAACTCAGAGCAAGGATTTAATGAGTACATAGAGTGGTGGAATTCCGTAGAGAAAGTTTATATTGACGATACTAGAGTTATCAAAAGCTCTGAAACAAGCTCTGTAGTTAAAGCCAATTTAAGGTACAAACTCCGTAGCGGTAGAATCATGGGTGACAAGAAGAAATATATTTCCTTGGTTTGGATAGATGGCAAATGGTTGATCGATGGAAAATCCGAGACATATAACAACTAAATTTTAATAATCGAAAAGACTCGATTCT
Organism: Chamaesiphon sp. VAR_4_metabat_408; assembly: GCA_031422115.1. Taxonomy (GTDB): domain Bacteria; phylum Cyanobacteriota; class Cyanobacteriia; order Cyanobacteriales; family Chamaesiphonaceae; genus Chamaesiphon. The sequence continues at coordinate 1,200 of JANOPX010000325.1, forward strand.
CCAATGAGAATTCATATCAAAGAGTGAAATAATTTGATCCACTTTCGATTTAGCATTTGTGAATAAATCTATCAAAACATCGGATATTCACAACAGTAAAATCTCACAATCTCAATCTTCAATTATCTAACATTATTAATCATGAAACGTTTTATTGCTGTATCGATCAGTTTATTTTTTGGCAGCTTGAGTTTAACCTGTCGAGCAGATACTGCTAAAGCCAATACTATTAGCGATATCGCTAATATATCAATCAAATGCGTTGAAAATTCAGTAAGTGTTGATGAAAAATATCATGACGCGGTAGCAGAACAGCCTAATTTTGCCCATGTCTATAACAATCGAGGTGAGGCTAAAATACAAATAGGTGATTGTGATGGTGCTCGTCGAGATTTTGATCGTGCGCTGGAATTAGATGATAAATATGCTCAAGCTTATATAAATAAGGGATTATTAGATAGTGGGACAGGACTAACATATTTTCTAGAAACATCCACAATCGAAGATTTTAACCGTGCATTAATAATTAATTCAAAATATATTGAGGAATACGATCGTTTAGTCAAGCTTAATCCCAGAAATGCTAATGTTTACATTTATCGAGGTATTGCTAGATATATTCTAAAAGATTTAATTGGATCGCTATCCGACTTCGATCAAGCAATTAAGATGGAACCTAATAATTATTTATTCTATCACTATAGAAGCTCAGTAAAATATACACTTGAAGATAAACTAGGTAGCAACAAAGACAAAATTCGTGCAGATAAACTATTCGCATCTGAAAATCAAATAGGTACGAGAGGTGCTGCTGATTCCGCAATTCATGGTGCTTTATCTGTTCCCATTCATTTAGACCCAAATAATCTCAAGGCTTATTGGCGAAGAGCCACTGCACTGTCTGCCATGTATGGTAAGGGAAAAGAAGACTATCTTCGAGTAATCGAGCTTCGACCTAATAATCCTTATGCCTATTATCAAATATCCGAAAGTTTCCGAATGCAAGGCTCCAGGAATGAATCACAAGAAGATATCGAAGCGATAGCTAAAGCGGATGAATATTTAGCTAAAGCTAAAGAGTTGATTATTGATAATGCAGAAGTGATGAGTCTTGATGATTTCGATCCTAATCCCTATATTCGGGCTGATATAAGAGAAGCACTAGGAGATATTGAAGGAGCAAAGGCTGATAGGAGAAGAATCAAAAAATAATTTACAATCATTATTGCTTATAAATTTGTTTCTTTGAATTAAACAGTCTTAATCCAAGAAAGCAATCGATCTCATCACCAGATATGACTAATCACATTATTTATCATTAACAATGACTCAAACTTTCAAAAAAAGTACCGAATTAGAAAAACCAATCATAGGTAATGGTCCTAAATGTCTCGCCTATCGGGAAGCATGGACACGCATCAAAGAATCTCAAGAACAAGGCTTTTATCTTGAAGCTATAAAGATCGAGGAAAGTATCATATCCGATCGATTGAGTAGCTACTTTAGAAATGTACTCAAAACTGAAAAGCAACCCAATTCACTCAAAGGGATGCAGGATTTATGGAAAAAACATCATCCAGAATCAATTATTTCTGGTGGGTATGATGATTTAATTTTTGAGTTAGATAAATGGCGTAAAGAACGCAATCAAGCTATTCACGCGATCGTTCAAAGTCATACACATTCTGAAAGATCGATAGACTCTTTCTTGTTACACTCCAAAAATGTAGCTGCAAGAGGTGAGAAATTGACATCAGCGATCTCTCGATGGTGTGATAAAAAGATTAGAGAAGCTAAAGAAGACTAAGCTATACCTAATTTATCCAGCAGTAGCCATGAGTCTTACAGTTGGTCTATCTGCACTCGAAGGAATGCGAAAAAAACTCATTGGCAAAGTTACGATCGCAACGGTATTCCCCAACATATCAAAAAACTCGACACTATAGCCAGTCTCTAATCCATCAACCTTCAGGAAGATCGCGTAATAAAATAACATCTGAGTAAAGGGCGAAATCCATAATTTTCTCCAAATATAACTAGTCAGGAACTAATGGATTGATGATTTAAAAAGACGATTAAAACTTTTCGATTTTCACCAATCCACCTTCGGCAAATCTCACGACAAGCTCATGATTTTCTAGCAATCTCGTCCCAAGCAAAGGTTTTTTCCCCGCTGCAAGCACGCGAACTTTTTGCTCTACTCCATTCCAGAGAATTACTGCTTCATGAATTGGTAATATTACGTTGCTATTATCAGCTAAATTGGCTGACATCGCATACTTGAACGGTAATCCTAGCAAAGAAACTGCTTCTGGTGGTAAAGAAAGATGATCTGTGAACCCAGTATCGATTACAAAGTCAATCGAAAAATCTGGTCGATTTGGTAGCCGAAAAAATACCCCGATAGTGGCGTGTCTGCCCTTAACAATTCCAGAAATCATCTAATCAACCCGCTCCATCACACCACCGAAAGAAGCTGAAACATTGTAGCCAATGCGGATACCAAATAGTCGAGCAGTAGGATTTTTCTCGCTCAAGTGGGTAGCGGAAACTAAACCGTCTTCATCGACTTCATAATTTCCTGTCTCGATATCGATAATGACCATTTTGCCGATATTATCTTCTGAGTGTACCTGCTGACTAATGCCACTTTCGTACATCTTTTGGGCACGATGGGCTACTTCTTCATGAGTGAGCAAAATTGTTTGCATCGGTCTTGCTTCGCTGTTTGATGGCTGTTACTCTATAGTACTCGAATCAATCAAAACTGTGATCACATTCAGTTGGAGAATTTTCATAAATTGACCCCTGTAGATCTTTCAATCCACAGGGGTCAATTTATCAAATTATGGATTACTCAACACCTTCAATCCGGTCTTCAACCTCCTGATAGAGATCGCGCAGCAGATCGAGATTCTCATCACTAGTCTCCCAATAACCACGCCCATTCACCTCCAACAGCGTCGAAACAATCTTACGGAACGAATT
>JANOPX010000326.1:0-14964 GCA_031422115.1 Chamaesiphon sp. VAR_4_metabat_408
GTTTTTCAGTATCTATTGATAATATTAATGTGTATGGAAGCTGTATTTTCCTCATACAATAAGTTAATAATTTATCATAAAAATATTGTTTGGATCTTATTTAAACCCACATTCCGCACTTCGGATAATTCAGCGGTTAAAACCGCTGCTAGTGATACGAAGTCCGCCTTCGCGGACTGAGATTTACAATCCCGCGTAGGCGGGTTTTGCAACACTAGCGGCGGTTTTAACCGCTGGTAATTTTGAAGTGCGGAATGTGGGTTTAAATACTATGCTGAGATCTCAGAGAGAAATCGCAGCAAAAAATGCAAATGGCAAACTATATTTTTATGATAAATTATTAACTTATTGTATGAGGAAAATACAGCTTCCATACACATTAATATTATCAATAGATACTGAAAAACTCAAACCAGGAGATGACACAATAGCTTATACAAATTTTAATTTAGGTGACAGAATATCTCTTGTCGAATCAAGATTCAATAATACCAACTCTATTCAATATCTCAGAACAGGTATAACTGTTTATCATGAATTAAGACATGCAGAACAGCTATTCCGTGGATTACAGTATTATGCTCAAAAAGAAGCTGGAATTACAGTCGATATAGGTACAGCAAAAACTCCCAAGATAATAGTAGTGGACAAAAGTAAATTAAAACCAGGTAGCAAAATAATATCAAAGGATGAGGCAATAAAAAGAATGCAACTTGGTCTAAATATTTGGCAAAATGCAAAAACAAAACCAATTCCTGAAAATCTAGAAGGATTTGCTAAGATCATGTCAGATGCAATCGTAAAGAATAACTTAATTGAGGAGTCGCGTAAAGACGGAGATCGCACTAGAATAGTTGAAAGGGATGCTTATAATTTTAGTCTAGAAGGCTATATACTTCTAAATAAACCGAGGCTGTCTCCAGAAGAAAGTTTCAATTCTTGGAATCCAGGTGCATTTAAGAATATTCTTGTGGGAAATCCTTCTGGATATATTGATAAATATGCAGGTAAATTTTCGGAGCGCATTATTTTAAGTGATAAGGCAAAATATCCATTGATATCAGTAACATAATTCAGACTAAACTGTTGGGCTTTTGACACAATCGACAAGATACTTATTTAATAGTTTTTAGAGAAATTGCTAAAAAGTCCATTTTCAAGATATTCCAGACTTTCTAAATATAGTACAACTAGACTAACAAATTATTTAGTGATGTGTTATGACTTTTATTATATTTAACTAAATTTTATATGATTATTAAACAAGCTTTAATATTTGGTAGTATCATTGGCTTATTATTTGAATTTTTATCATTGCCAGCATTTGCAAAACAACAAGATTTTACAAGTTTTGGTGAATGGTGTAAACATAAAAACAATACTTCGCTAACTACTAGATATACGATCGAGGTACTTCTGGGGCAATTGGGAACTAGTAACTGCGAACAAGCTAATTTAAAATCTATAAATATTAAAGAAATTAAAATTTCTGGTACTAATATGAAAGATTTAAAGCCTTTAGCTAGTTTCACAAATTTAATGGTGCTGTATCTCAATAATAACCAGATCGAAGATATACAGCCTTTAGCTAATTTAACTAACTTACAGATTTTATCTATTTACACCAATAGAATTAAGGATATACAGTCTTTAGCTAATTTAACTAAATTAGAGGATCTATCAATTCAAGCTAATCACATTACCAATATAAAGCCTTTGGTTGGTTTAAAATATTTAACTTCCCTTAGTCTTGATAGAAATAAAATAACTAACATTAAGTACTTGACTAATCTAACTAGATTAAATTATCTCTCTCTTAGTAGAAATAAAATTACTGACGTAAAACCTTTATTTACCTTGACTAAGTTACTCAATCTTAGTCTCAGTAAAAATAAAGTCAGAGATGTGAGATCTTTATCAAGCTTGACTAATTTAACTAGTCTCACTCTCGATCGTAACAAAATTAGTGATGTGAGACCTTTATCAAGCTTGACTAATTTAACTAGTCTCACTCTTGGGAATAATCAGATTAGTGATGTAAGACCCCTATCTAAGTTAACTAATTTAGTAGAGATATATATCAATAACAATAAAATTAGTGATGTGAGATCTTTCGCTAGTTTAAATAACTTACTTCGTATACATCTTGGGTATAATCAACTTACTAAGAAAGATTGCCCATTCAAAGTAACCATCTGTGACTTTACATATGCTGGCGAGCTAGTCGATGAGGGAAATCCCAGTGGATAGTAATCGAATTGATGTTAATATTTCAAATCAATAGCTTGTGAGCGAGATTGGGGCTTTCGAGTCAAGCCTGTAAAAATTTACATTATCACACCCTTGAAGCTTATAACCCAATACCAGTAAAGCTTACAAGTTTAATTAGCGAACAAGTGCTATAAAATCATGAAATATGTGTTGTAATAAAAAATTAGATTGAAGACAGCGATCGATCCATGAAGAGTTGAAGATTGCATAGTATGCAAGTGGTACTCGATCGCTAGGCTCAGGGATTATTAGGGATTTGCGATTCTCCACAGAAGAGGCTACGCCAACGACTAAAATACGACTGAATATCCTATGCCGATCGCTTTGTCAATGAGTCCTATTATTTTAGAAGAGCGCAAATACCCTCAAAATATTTTTCCATCTAGTCCGACGATCGTGTTATACTATAATGCCTACTGTTGGAGAGGTGGCAGAGTGGTCGAATGCGTCCGACTTGAAATCGGATGAGGCGAAAGCTTCCGTGAGTTCGAATCTCACCCTCTCCGTTAGATTATATTTTCCGCTAGATTGCTGACGGTAGCGATCGACCGACTATGATACGCTGACAAAAATGTTGGGCGGTAAATTATAGTGTCGATCGATTCTAAAGATCCCTATCGAGTTGTCAAAATAGTTGGGAGCGAACCACTAATTAATCTGGGATTGACTAGGATTAATCAGTTGGTGGCTGTCGCCGAACCGAAAGTTAGTTATCAGGTAGGTTCGGTACCATTCGGCTGTCCCCAATTACCAGCTAATCTAGAATTGCGATCGTATCAACAAGAAGCAGTCACAAATTGGTTTCAAAATCATGGGCGCGGTACGCTGAAAATGGCGACGGGTAGTGGGAAGACAATTACGGCACTAGCGATCGCTACCCAACTATACCAGCAAATCGGCCTCCAAGTATTAATTATCGTTTGCCCATTTCGCCATCTTGTCACTCAATGGGGGAGAGAGTGCGAGAAATTTCATCTAGAGCCAATTCTCGCCTGTGAAAGTATCCAAAAATGGCAAAGTAAATTTTGTCATCAACTGGCGCGGATTAATACACAGCAGCAACAATTTCTCACCATCATCACCACGAATGAAACCTTGGTGAGTCAGGGCTTTCAAACCCAGCTCAAGTATCTACCCGATCGTACTTTAATTATCGGCGATGAGGTACATAATTTGGGTGCGAAAAAGCGAGAAGCGAGTTTACCCCGCAATATTGGTTTGAGACTAGCTCTCTCAGCTACTCCAGAGCGTCACTATGACGAGGAGGGGACTCAAAGTATCTTCGACTACTTTGGCGATATCTTACAGCCTGAATTCACCCTCAAAGACGCGATCGATCGAGGTGCTTTAGTCCACTACCTTTATTATCCCATCTTAGTCGAACTTACCCCCGATGAAAGCGAACAATATCTTCGCATTACTCGCCTGATTACCCGCAAATTAATTTACAAAGGAAACGACAGAGCCTATAAATCCGAAGAATTAGACACCCCAGATCTTACCCCCTTACTAATGCAACGCGCCAGAATTATCGGCGCAGCAGCAAACAAACTCACCGCACTCAAAACCCTTATGATGGAGCGGTTAGATACCAGTCATACCCTGTTTTATTGCGGCGATGGGAGTAGCGATAGTACCCAGCAACTTGCAGCAGTCACCCACATACTAGGGCATGAACTTGGTTATCGCGTTAATACATACACGGCTGAGACTAGTTTGCTCGATCGAGAGCAACTGCGTCAACAATTTGAATCCGGCGCACTTCAGGGATTAGTCGCCATTCGCTGTCTGGATGAGGGTATCGATATTCCCGCCATCAAACATGCAGTTATCCTCGCCAGTAGCACCAATCCGCGTCAATTTATCCAACGTCGGGGCAGGATTTTGAGACCCGATCGAGGTAAAGATCGTGCTACTCTCTATGATATGGTAGTCTTACCCCCAGAAATGGATCGAGAAACTTTAGCTATCGAGCGCAATCTGCTCAAAAGAGAACTACTCCGACTCATTGAATTTGCCGAACTCGCCGACAACGCCGCCACTGCGAGGAGCCAACTACTCACCCTTCAAAAACGCTATGGGTTATTAGATCTCTAGCCATGTACGATGGTATGTTTTAAGTTACATTTATCATGTGACTATCAAATGATTTTCAAGACTTTTGAGCGCAGAGGGCGCAGGAGAAAGGAGAATAAATATCTAAACGATCGATACTATTTTTTAACCGCAGAGGCGCAGCGATTCTCGCTCGTCGGGTTCCCCGACGTAAAAAGAGAATCAAGACAGAGGTCGCAGAGAGTGAGCTAGAAAAATACAGTTTTTCATTTATAATCACTATATAATAATCAAAAAATAGAGTTAGTTATGAGTTTGGAAACTTCCCCAACATATGTTGACGCAATTGATAAAATAGCTCTAAAAGGAATCCAGTTAGGACTCGAACGAGGAAGACTTTTAGGGCAACAAGACTTACTTATAATTCAGCTCAAACGCAAGCTAGGTAATTTACGTTTGAGATCGATTGTAAAAGTGATTAGCTTACCAGTGGAAAGATTAGAGGTTCTGGGTGCAGATCTATTAGACTTTGATAGTACAGCAGATTTAGAACAATGGTTGGACTTGTAGCTCGGCAAACCGTCAGTGCTCTTTGCTGCTTAGAAGTTTCAATGATAAAAATGTATTTATGTCTATAGATAACCAACCTAATCCCCTCACTACTGCTAGCCCTGAAGTTCGGCAAATTATCGAACGGGTATTGCAACTAGAGAAAGATAGACTCGATCGCAAGAAGAACTCACCCATCAATGATGATATCCTCAAAATTATCAAAGAAATTGTGCGATGAAATTAACTAGTATTCGGCTGTACAATTTTCGGCAGTTTTATGGAGAAACACCTGAGATTAAACTTGCTACTGACGATCGGTTAAATACCACCATTATTCATGGTAATAATGGTGCGGGCAAAACGACTATTCTCAATGCCTTTACTTGGGTACTGTATGAAAAGTTTACTGCTGCATTTGCCGAATCCCAACAGTTAGTAAATAAGCGGGCGATCGTCGAAGCAGAGATTGGGACTAGTATCGATTGTTGGGTAGAAATTGCTTGGGAACATGATGGCAAAAAGTATCGCGCTAAACGAATGTGTCGCGCATACAAGCAAGAGACTGAAGTTAATATTATCAACAATGAGTTTCTCTATTTATACATCGGTGATGCTGATGGTAAGTGGCTCCATCCCCAACAACCACCAGATGAAATCATTGGGAGAATTTTACCTAGTAGCCTGCATCAATACTTTTTCTTTGATGGCGAACGCATCGAGCAAATTGTTCGTAAGGATAAAAGATTGGAGATTGCTGAGGCGACGAAGATTTTGCTCGGCGTAGAAGTATTGAATCGATCGATCAAACATCTCATCGAAGCTAAAAAGACTCTCGATAGCGAACTCAGTCAAATCGGTGATACCACAACAAAAGATTTGCTCAAGTCGCAACAGCAGTGCCAACAAGAAATTGATAAAATTCAGGTACGTCAGACAGAGATTGTCGAAGAGATTGCAAACTTTAGTCAAATCGAACGAGAAATAAACCAACATCTACTCGAACTCACCGCTGCTAAAGCAACCCAACTCAAACGTCAAGAATTGGAAGGTAAAAAAGCTACCCATCAGAGTCAACTTCGTCAAGCGCAAACAGCAATTAAACTATTAGTTTCCAGTCAAGCACATACAGTACTACTGCCAGAACTAACTCAGAACTTCCAACATATTGTCGCCGAACTACGCGATCGCGGCGAACTCAATCAAGGTATCTCGCGAGAATTTCTCAGTCAACTGCTTCAGCAGCAGAATTGTCTCTGCGGTACCAAATTAGTCCCCAATACAACTGCACATCAACAAGTTAAAATCTGGCTGTCTCGCGCCAGTATTGCCGTCATTGAAGAGACAACTATGCGGTTGATTACCCAGGTTGAAGACTTGGAAACCAAAGGTAAGGAATTTTGGGGGCAGATCGATCGACACCAACAAATTGTCACTACAGCTAGAGCCGAAATTAGCGAATTAGAAACTCAACTCGATCGACTCGAAGAGCAACTACGCCACGACACCAATATTGAGATAAGTAACCTCCAAAAAAGACTAGACGAAATCGAGCTAAAAGTTCGCGATCTAATTTTACTTCAGGGTCAAAACAAGCAACAAATCGTTCATCTCGAAGGACAAATTCAAGCTCTAGCCAAACAAATTACCAAACAACAATCTAACCAAGATCGACAAATTTTAGCACACCGTCGGCTGCAAGCCGCGATCGAATCGATCGATATCCTCACCACATTACGCCATCAACAAGAACAACAATTCAGGCTCCAATTAGAACAGCGCGTCCAACAAATTTTCCAACAGATTTCTGTTACTCCCTATCTGCCGAAAATCACTGAAAAATACGAACTAATCCTCGTCGAAAATACTAGAGGAATCGAAACCACCGTCGCTGCATCTACTGGCGAAAATCAAATTCTCAGCCTCTCATTTATCGGCGGAATCATCGATGGAGTCCGTGCATGGCGCGAACAAAAACTAGTCGGAGTACCAGAAAGCAACACCTTTCCCATCGTCATGGATTCACCCTTTGGGAGTCTAGATCCGATCTCCCGTCGTCAAATCGCTCAAATCCTGCCCCAACTAGCCAATCAGCTCATTGTGCTCGTCACCAAAACACAATGGCGCGATGAAGTCGAAACAGAAATGCAACCTAAAATTGGCAGACAATATGTCTTAACTTATTACTCATCCAAACCAGACTGTACTGAGGATTATTTGCTAATTAATAATGCTCGTTATGCTCTCATCAAGCGTAGTCCCAATGACTTTGATTATACCGAGATTGTCGAGATAGAGCGTAGTAAGGATCGGGAGTAGAACAGATCTAAAGAGACTATACTAAAAATGTTTAGAAACTGGACTTTCTAGAATTACGGTAGATCCCCGACTTCTCTAAGAAGTCGGGGATCTGTCTCATAGCTAATCGATTCGCAAAGTTCAGTCTGAATTCAGGAGTAGAACAGATCTAAAGACACTAACAATAATGAACCGACTAAAAATCATCGAGCTACTGAATCCAAATCAGCATCGAAATCTCGATCTCGATCTGCATATTTTTGATACATTACCCTCTACAAATCAAAAACTAGCAGAACTAGTGGCAAATGGGGCAGCAGCAGGGACGATTGTCATCGCCAAATCCCAAACAGCAGGACGCGGACAACGCGGGCGAGAGTGGCATTCAGCAGCGGGTGGGCTATATTTATCCCTGGCATTATCACCGGATTTATTAGCTACCGATGCTCATCAATTAACGATGGGGATCGCTTGGGGGATCGCACACCAATTACGACAACAAGAAATCCCCGTGTCGATCAAATGGCCCAATGATTTAATGCTAAATGGGCAAAAACTAGGTGGTATTCTCACTGAAACACGGATTTGTCAAGGTAAAATTCAACACGCGATCGTCGGTGTTGGAATTAATCATACCAACCACGTAGAAGGACGAGCAATTAATTTGGCTCCTAGTATCGATTTTCAGCCAAATTACCGAAGTTTCACCATTGAGATGTTAGCAAGCTGTACGATTGAGGGAATTATAAGTGGGTACCAACGTTGTACCCCAGCAACGATCGACAGTTTACTGTTGGACTATCTAAAACTACTCAATGCCCGTGGAAACTCGGTGATGGTAAATGGTCAGTTAGGCACTGTTTTGGGGATCTCACCAAAGGGTGAGTTACACATCGGCTTTACTACTACCACAAATGATAGCGAAATCTATCTCACACCAGGTACATTCACTTTAGGTTACGAGAGTTAGTGACTTCGGACATATCGGAAATTATTTTGTTTTGATATCCTGAAGCAAATAAATAGTTCTGAATTGAACTGCGTTTAACTACAAAAATATGAGCAGCAAGGCAGAAAACACTTCACGCAACTTAGATCGTCGGTACCAATCGAGGATCTTCTTCCGCAATCCCGTACTGTTAAAGCTTGTCGCTTGGCTAGGTAGCTTGAGCTTCATCGGCAACACGAGTATTGTTTGGGCGGATCTAAAACCAATTTCTGTGTCCCAACCTGAGACAAAGGCTCTCGCGCAAGCATCAGGAGCGGCTCGTGGTAAAGATAAAATCGAACAAGCGCGTCGGGAGATATTTGGCCCTTATCTACCCAATTCTAATCGGCAAGTACCAGTAGCGATCGACCCGAACGCGGTTTCTGTCAGTCAGACTGGCAACATGACCATCACTCAACCCGTACAGATCGATCGTACTCTAAGTATTAGCAGTACGGAGCTATCGATCGAAATTCCCGTTCCCCCACCGCGTCAAGCTACCATCCCTGGAAGTCGCGAACTAGCCACCAAGACTAAAAATAAAACCCAGGCGCAGAATCCCCTTGACAATTCTGTCCCCAAAACTGGGATCGAAATTTCTGCCAATCGTAAATCGACATCCACAATTCCTACTCCGGCTGCACTGACTACTAGTTTGCCCAACGGTAGCAACCGCTCGATTAAGACAAATATTGTCGTACCGATGAAACCATCGACAATCGTCAAACAGTCCTCAACAGGAACAGTGGCATCAATCCCTGTACCATCGGAAGTCTGGGTCGAAATCCCCGTACCACAACCCAATAGTCAGATTATCAAAGTTCAACCTGTTGCGCAGTTACCCCAAATGACTGGCAGAGGCAAAGTAGTTCCCATCGTACCTCCCCTCCCAAAGGTGAGTAACAGAACCGATGTGGCACAGTCTAGACAGCTCACCTATGTTACCAATCAAAGTAGCGAGCAGGGTGTCGAAATAGTCTATCCACTGAGTAGCCCCGCACCAATCACCTCTCCCTTCGGTTGGCGGACACACCCCATTACTGGTAGTCGTCGCTTTCATGCTGGCGTGGATATCGGCGCACCAATGGGCGCGCCTGTAGTGGCGGCTGCTTCTGGGACGATTGTTTCGGCAGGTTGGAATGGCGGCTATGGTAAGGCAATTACCATTCAACACAATGGGATACAACAGACGCTCTACGGTCATCTTTCCGAAGTATTTGTGCAACCCGGTCAAACCATCGAACGAGGCACCGTTATCGGGCGAGTAGGTAGCACTGGTAACTCAACGGGGCCGCATCTGCACTTTGAAAGTCGGATGTCCACTTCTGATGGTTGGGTTTCTGTGGATCCTGGTGCAGAAGTCAAATATGCTTTAGACAATCTCCGTCGGGATATTGATGTCGCTCGCAAAGATTTATCTCCAAAGATAAATTAAGTGAGTAGTGAGTGAGGAGTGAGGAGTTGGCAGTCTGTTGTAATTTAATTTTGCTAGGAACTAGGGTTAGATGTTAGTCAAATCGCAAGACGTAAGTTATGGTCAACTTGTGCGTCAGTTTGGGACTACCTCAGAAATCGTCATGGGTGTAAAGTACCAAGGCAATGTCTTTGTCAAAGGTAATTCCTATTCTCAGCAGCAACGCCAGATGGCAATTACTGAGATGCGGCGCAATTTTCTAGATCCCGAACCCGCCATAGCTTGTCTACTCGTAGAAGATGGGGAAATTTTCACCATTTGGTATGAAGATCGCTATATCGTCAAGGTAGTTGAAAATAGTCAAGATTTAGTCAAATATTTTAATTTGGCTGAATTGGTTGAATATATGCGGCTACCAAATGGGGTGGAAATCAAAAGCCGAAGCCAAAGTTTTCGGCTGCCTTATCCAAGCTGTTTTGTAGGCAAAGAGGCGGTAAACTGGATCGTGGGCAGATTGCCGATCGATCGAACTAATGCGATCGAACTCGGTCAAAGATTGCTCGATGAAAAGTGGATTCGCAATCTCTCTAATCAAGAACCTTTTCGTGATGCCGAGCTATTCTACCAGTTTACGATCGATACTTAGGAATGAGGGGTCAGGGGTCACGGGTCAGGGGTGAGCGACCATAACTTATAAGACAACAAAATGTTGTGGATCTCTTATTTTTAACTAGCCCAATTTGCCCAGTCTTGAGGCTTGAGAAAAGTATCATAAAGTTCGGCTTCAGGGGTACTTGGTTCTGGTTGATAACCATACTCCCAGCGAACTAGAGGCGGTAAGGACATGAGAATTGATTCAGTTCTACCATTAGTTTGCAGACCGAAAATAGTCCCTCGATCGGCAACTAGATTAAACTCAACATAGCGTCCGCGTCGGTACAATTGAAACTGACGTTCTCGTTCTCCATATTCCATCTTTCGTCGGCGTTCGATAATAGGTAAATAAGCAGGTAAAAAGCTATCAGCGCAGTCTTTGGAGATTGCCAGTAATTCATCCCAGGTACGGGGAGAAGGAGTACCGATCGAGTTACTATGTTTGGCAGCAGGGCCTTGTGGATCCGGGCCGCGATATAATGCTCCTTGTCCATCTTGATAGTCAAAGAAGATTCCGCCTACCCCACGATTTTCATTTCGATGTTTGAGATAAAAATATTCATCACACCATAATTTAAAGGTGGGATAAAGTTCGGGGTGATGTTTGTCACAAGCTGCTTTGAGGGTCAGATGGAGATGTTTGGCATCTTCGGCGAATGGATAATAGGGAGTCAGATCCAACCCACCCCCAAACCACCACACGGGGCCAGCTTCAAAGTAACGATAGTTGAGATGAACGGTGGGAATATATGGGTTGCGCGGATGGAGTACCATCGATGTCCCTGTCGCGTAAAAACGATGACCTTCAGCATCGGGACGTTGGGATAAAATCGAAGGTGGTAAATGGTCGCCCCAAACTTCTGAGAAATTTACGCCACCTTGCTCAAAAATTTTACCTTCTTTCATTACTCGCGATCGACCGCCACCACCTTCGGGACGTTCCCAGCTTTCTTCTTGAAATTTGCCCTCACCATCAGCCGCTTCTAGTCCCGCACAGATACTATCCTGGAACTCGCGCATGAATTGAGCGATCTGAACTTTGGCATCAGTAGGGGGGAGGAAGGTTTTGGTATCGCTGGATGGTGCTGGCATGGAGGGGGGGAGGGGGAGAGGGGGGGAGGGGGAGAGGGGGAGACGGGGGACTGGGAGCTAGTTTATTATGAGTAGTGTAATTTCGGAGATCTATTAACGCTGGTGCTTGACTAATTAGAAACTTAGCATATTCAGGAGATCGGGTATAGGTGGTTGTTACGGGAAATATACAAACACAGGTTAAGGTGTCCGAGGGGCACTCCCCCAACCGACGGCTACCCTAGATACACAAGTTTTCTTGAGGCAGTTTCCCGATCTCTCACAAACATCCGCATCCCACACACCAACAAAGCGATAGCACATCCAACCCACCGTCTCCAACTACCTATGCTTTGAGGGGGGGTTTGGGGGGGGGACACTCCCCCACCCAATGGGGGGTCTGGGGGTCAGAACCCCCAGATCCGGGTTCTCTCCTCACTAGCAAGAATCGCAACCCACCAGTATCGATCGCTTACCACTCCGCTTAGTACAAATAGTCCCCTTAACAGGAGTAGGGGTCAGGAGTGAGGGAATTGGGACTATTCCCAGTTAAGATGCTTAGTATAGAAAGGAATGTTTAAGCTAAATTTCACCAATAGAAGTAGTATATCGGCAGCCATGTTAGACCCAAATGCAATTTTAGAAGTACTCAAACCCGTCCAGGATCCTGAGTTGCGGCGGAGTTTGGTAGAACTAAATATGATCCGCAATGTGACGGTAGAAGGGGGACTGGTAAAGTTTACAGTGGTGCTGACTACGCCTGCTTGTCCATTGCGGGAATTTATTGTCGATGAGTGCAAGCAGGCGGTGAATACACTACCTGGGGTGACGGGGATTGAGGTCGAAGTGACTGCCGAAATTCCGGCTCAAAAACCGATCGCCGATCGCGTCGGGGTGAAAGGGGTCAAGAATATTGTCGCTATTTCGAGCGGAAAAGGTGGAGTTGGCAAAAGTACCGTCGCGGCAAATGTTGCCGTCGCCCTGGCTCACCTAGGTGCCAAAGTGGGGCTATTAGATGCAGATATCTATGGGCCGAATGCACCGTTGATGTTTGGGTTGAGCGATATTCGGATGGAGGTGCCCGCGAGTGGGATTCTCGAACCTGCTTTCAATCATGGTGTGAAGGTAATTTCGATGGCATTTTTGATCGATCGCGACCAACCTGTAATCTGGCGGGGGCCGATGTTAAATGGGATTATCCGTCAATTTTTATACCAAGTAGCTTGGGGAGAATTGGATTATCTGATCGTCGATCTACCCCCAGGTACCGGAGATGCTCAACTGACCCTCGCTCAAGCGGTACCGATGGCTGGGGCGGTAATTGTCACGACACCCCAAACTGTCGCTCTTGCCGATGCTCGAAAAGGATTGCGAATGTTCGAGAAATTTACCAAAGTATTGGGAGTAGTTGAAAATATGAGTTATTTTATACCCCCAGATTTACCCGATCGCCAGTATGATATTTTTGGTTCTAATGGTGGTGAAAAATTAGCCACAGAATTAGGGGTACCGTTATTAGGTCGCATTCCCCTAGAAATTCCCGTTCGCACTGGTGGAGATAACGGACTACCGATCGTCCTCTCCAGTCCAGAATCAGCTTCCGCAAAAGCCTTGGTCGAAATTGCCCGCTCGATCGCAGGCAAGGTTTCGATCGCTGCTTTAGAGTGAAAGGATTTTGGATTTTGCGGATGTAAGGGAGTGTTCGGTTTCCCCTGCTGGTCAACTGGTCGGGTCACCCGACCAGAGGGTGACCCGCCCAGTTGAGAGTTTAGCGGCGTTTTTATGTCTAGGGTTCCCCCCGTTGGCGCAGCCTCTCCGACAGGAGATATAAAAAAACGACAAGACAGAGGGGTTGGGGGTGAGGGCAAGACAAAAAAAGAAAGCATACCCATGATGGGTATGCGAAGGTGACTCATGTTCAGCGTTGCTAAAAATTAAGCAAAGACAAATTGACCAGCGTTGCTAGTGCTCAAGCTAGTAGCTTGAATCCCAACTAAAGTCGCTAAGGTTTGGCTGCCAAAGTTAATCGCAGTGTCCCCACCAACTTGAGCCAATTTTAGACTAGTTGCATTAATCCCCAAGCTCTTAGAAGCCAAGATACCAATTACGTCGGTACCGATTTGGAAGTCGATGACTTTGTTGCCCATACCAGGTAGCTCGGCATTGGCAATCCAGAATTGGTCGGCACCAGCACCACCAGAGAGAGTGTTACCGCCACCGTTGCTAGCGTAGAGCTTATCAGCACCATCGCCACCGAGCGCGAAATCATTGCTGCCGAGGTAGAAGGTATCGTTACCAGCACCACCAGACATCCGGTTACCACCTTTACTGTCGAGTGCTTCAAAGATATCATCGCCTGCACTACCGAAAGCGCGATCGTTGCGGCTAAAGTAGATGGTGTCACCACCAGTACCACCATCTACACGGTTGTTACGGGCATTGGTGTTGAAAGCAAGGTCTACAGTATCATTACCACCACCAGTGAAAACAGTGTCGTAAACACCATCAACACTGCTAATCGGCGATGCAATCAAGACATCAACGCCAGTAGTTCCAGCAACTAACTCCTTCTGAACGGTGTCAATGGCTGAAGCGATCAGCGTTTCACCGATGTCAACTTGGTCAATGAAGCCGGGAATACCCTGAACTTGTTTGCCATACGCTTCATAGCCTGTGCCGATCGAAGCCGTTAGCAGTGACGACTCAGGCCCTTGGTAGTAGACAGGTACGGGACGGTTGGAGTGGTTGCCCCAGTTGTACTTATCAGTTGCGCTAGTACCCCAGAAGTTACCAGATTTAGCGATATCGTCGTTAGCGGTTAGTTCGCTGATCCCGTTGGCGGCATTGTTCCGAACTAGAGTTGGGAAATCACCATTGAGAGTGAGGTAGTGATCGTGGTCGGCAGTGACGATCAGTTGGTTCTCTTCCCAACCACCATTTTTGTTAATCCAGTCGATCACCGATCCAACCGATTTGTCAAAGTCTAGAGTTGCACCGATCAGGTTGTCGATGTTGTTATCATGAGCAGCCCAGTCAATATCTCCACCCTCAATAGTGACCCAAAAACCGTCGGGATCTTTGCCTAAGATGTTTAGTGCAGCTTTGGTCAGATCGTCGAGCGTGGGGTTTTCATTGCGCTCGGTGGCGATGAATTGAGCATCAGTTTCACCAAATTTGAGCGGACGCTCGAAGTCTTGCTTCAATCCTTTGCTGCTGTTGACACTGAACATATCCAAACCAGTGGTGCTGTAGTCACCATTGGCAGAACTGACTGGTAAGTTACCATTTTGACCGCGCGCGCCGTATAGACCGAACAGGCGATCACCATTATTCGGGTCGAGTTTGGCTGCTGTCTCAGCAAGTACCTTAGCGGCATCCTTACCACGCTCTAGGAATGTATAGTCGTAGAGGTTGTCGTTAGGCTTGGTGCTGAATTCTTTGTAAGTAGAGGCCTTGATGTAGGTATTATCTCGTAGTGGCTCGACTCCGGCGGGAAGTGGGTTACCAGGCGTAGATAAGGGGTGACCACCACCGAGGATAACCGTTGGTTGATAAATCCGCAGTTCTTGCTGAAGAATATTATCTAGAGCAGGATAGTCTTCGTCATACTTATTCCGGCGGTTAACATTCGCGGCTGCGGCTGCTGGAGTAGCATGATCGATCG
>JANOPX010000327.1:0-41626 GCA_031422115.1 Chamaesiphon sp. VAR_4_metabat_408
GTCTCCCCCTCTCCCCGTCTCCCCCTCCCCCCTCTCCCCAACACCCTCTTTCTGCTAAAGTGGGATCTGAAGAAATTAAACTGTTGTAGATCTATAATGGCAGAGACTTTATTTTTTAATGCCCTACGTGCCGCGATCGATGAAGAGATGGCGCGGGATTCAGCAGTATTTGTCATGGGCGAAGATGTAGGGCATTACGGTGGTTCCTACAAGGTGACGAAAGACTTGTACAAGAAATATGGAGATTTGCGGGTACTAGATACACCGATCGCCGAAAATAGTTTTACGGGGATGGCTGTAGGTGCGGCAATGACTGGGTTGCGCCCGATTATTGAAGGGATGAATATGGGCTTCTTGCTCCTCGCCTTCAACCAGATCTCAAATAATGCCGGAATGCTCCGGTATACCTCTGGTGGTAACTTTACCATTCCTTTGGTCATTCGTGGGCCTGGTGGTGTGGGTAGAAATTTGGGAGCCGAACATTCCCAACGATTGGAAGCTTATTTCCAAGCGGTACCAGGTTTGAAAATTGTGGCTTGCTCGACACCGCGTAATGCGAAGGGTTTATTAAAATCAGCCATCAGAGACGAGAACCCAGTCTTATTCTTCGAGCATGTACTCTTGTACAACCTTAAAGAAAATCTTCCCGACGAAGAGTATCTATTACCCCTAGACAAAGCCGAAATCGTTCGCCCTGGTAAAGACGTAACCATCCTCACTTACTCACGGATGCGCCACCACTGTACCCAAGCCGTGAAGCTAATGGAAGGGCAAGGTTACGATCCAGAAATCATCGATCTGATTTCACTCAAACCATTGGACTTGGAGACGATCGGTAAATCGATTAAAAAAACCCACAAGGTAATTATAGTCGAGGAGTGTATGAAGACAGGCGGGATTGGAGCCGAATTAGTCGCATCCATCAACGACAATTTCTTTGATGAACTCGACGCACCCGTGCTGCGGATGTCGTCACAAGACATTCCCACCCCGTACAATGGGAAATTAGAGTACCTGACAATTATTCAGCCACCTCAAATTGTTGAAGCAATCAAACAAATGGTTGATGGCAAATTGTAAGAGTTGGGAGTTGGGGGTTGGGGGTTGGGAGTGAGAGTACGCTCTCCCTTCCCAGAGACTCTTCGTTGGCAACGCTGCGCTTTTGGCGATAGTGTGGGAATGATGAGATTGCTAGAGGGCAGTATCGTCATTTGTGGGTTGGATGTCAATCCTTCGATCCTCTCTCAACACCTGACTAAATCCTCAACACCTGACTAAATCCTCAACTCCCCACTCCCAACTCCCCACTAATTTATTATGCAAAAACAGCGAGTTATTTTAGGCTTAATTATAGTTCTAGTTATCGCTGCGATCGTCCTCCTCGTCAACAAACCAATGCGATTGGGGCTAGACTTACAAGGAGGATCGCGACTAACAGTCGAAGTCCAAACAACTAAAGAACATCCCGTAATCACCCCAGAAGATCTAATCGCCGTCCAAAAAGTGATCGAAAACCGGATCAATGGTTTGGGGGTATCAGAAGCATTGGTACAAACTTCTGGCACGAATAAAGTAATTGTTGAATTGCCTGGAGTAAACGATCCAGAGCAAGCAGAGAGAGTCCTCGGCGGTACCGCACAACTGGAATTTCGCGAACAAAAAGCAGGTACAGAAGGACAATTAACTGCGGAAATGGCGGTACTGCGAGAAGCAAAAGCAAAACAAACATTGCTCAAAAAGTCTCCAGATCCAAAAGCTGCTGCGGATATTCAAGCAGCGATCGCCAAGCAGTATACTGAAATTGGTAAATTGTTTGACAAAGCAACAATTACCGGGACAAATCTAAAGGGTGCTAACCCCGAACCCTTACAGTCGGGAAATGGTTGGAATGTAGCGATCGAATTTGATGATTTGGGTGGTAAAGCTTTTGCTGCGCTTACCAAAAATCTCGCAGGTACGGGACGATCGATCGGTGTTTTCTTGGATAACGATCCAATTAGTACCCCAGTTGTAGGTGCTGAATTTGCTGCTACCGGAATTTCTGGTGGTAAAGCAGTAATTACTGGCAATTTTACCACGGCTGGGGCAACAGATCTCGCCGTTCAATTGCGAGGTGGTTCGCTCCCAGTTCCAGTCAAGATTCAAGAAATCCGCACTGTCGGTGCGACATTAGGTCAAGATAGCATCCGCAGTAGCTTTTTTGCTGGGATTGGGGGATTGGGATTGGTAATGATCTTCATGGCTATTTATTACCGACTACCAGGCATCATTGCTGATGTTGCTTTGATAATTTACTCGATTCTTACTTTAGCTGCTTTCAATCTTTTGGATGTGACTTTGACATTGCCAGGAATTGCCGGAACAGTACTGAGTATCGGGATGGCGGTAGATGCAAATGTGTTGATCTTCGAGCGGCTTCGTGAAGAAATCCAGTCGGGTAAAACCCTATACAAGTCGGTGGAATCTGGGTTCGATCGAGCTTTTTCTAGTATTCTTGATGGTAATGTCACTACACTATTTTCTTGTGCGGCATTATTCTTTCTAGGTTCTGGATTGATCAAAGGTTATGCAGTGACTCTAGGTGTGGGGATTATGATTAGTATGTTTACCGCATTGGTATGTACCCACGCATTTCTCCTATTAATAGTATTGGGTGTTCCCTCTTTGCGCCAGCGGATGGATTTATTTGCACCCAATTCACCAAAATAATAGCCTTAGCTCAACTTGGAGCTTTAAACCCCGACAAGTCTGATTTTACAACGATCTAATTTAGTCAAGTTAAGCAACATAAAATGACGATCCAATTTAATGTAACCAAGCAACGTAAGTGGTGGTGGTTGTTATCGACCGCCATTATTTTGGCAGGAATTATCGCAATGGCGATCTCGTGGACAAATCCAGAAATTCGATCGCCACTGCGGTTAGGATTAGACTTTACTGGCGGGACGAGATTGCAGTATCAATTAGACTGTAATATTCCCAATAATTGTAAACCGATCGAGATTGGGACAGTTCGGGAAATCCTCAAAAATCAGGGATTGACAGACACAATCATCCAAGTTGAAGGTAACGATAAAACTGGCTTGTCGATTCGTACCAAAGATCTCAAGGTTGATACTAGAACTAAAGTAGAAGCAGAGATCGGCACAAAAATTGGTAAACTCGATCCAACCAAGACTCAAAATGATACTGTCGGCCCAACTCTCGGTCAAGAATTGTTTCAAAATGGTTTGATTGCGATCGTTGTATCATTTGGGCTAATTGTAGTTTACTTAGCATTCCGCTTTCAGTGGGATTATGCCTTCTTTGCCTTTGTTGCCTTATTTCATGATGTCCTGATTACAGCAGGGATGTTTTCGATTCTCGGCTTGGTTAATGGAACGGAAATAGATAGTTTATTTGTCGTTGGTATTTTGACAATTATTGGTTTCTCGGTTAATGATACAGTGGTGATCTACGATCGAATTCGCGAGGTGATTAGTATCGACCCCAATCGACCGATTAATGAGATTGTCGATGAATCAGTCATGCAAACTCTATCTCGATCGATTAATACCACTCTAACGGTACTCCTCACCCTATTCTCGATCTTTCTATTTGGTGGCGATACCCTCAAAACCTTCGCTCTATGTCTAATTATCGGCTTTACTGCGGGTGCGTATTCGAGTATCTTCATTGCTAGTACTCTCCTGGCTTGGTGGCGAGAAACTCACCCCACTACCCCAAAAACACCAGTGATGAGTTCCGAATCTTAGGTAGATAAAGGCTGAGGGGTGAGGGGTGAGGGGTGAGAAAAAACCAATATTCATCACACTTGATGATTGCTAGTTTATGTCCTCGTCCATCACCCCTCACCCCTTCCTTCTCCAAAAAACCATAACTAGCAAATTGGGGGAGCAATATGTCTGGAGTAAAATCTGTCGAGGATCTAGAATGTCCATCCACACTAGAAATCGAACTAGATCCGATTTTTAAAAACCAAATTCATAATCTCCATCGGCTCACCATCTATGGTCGATGGCTAGTTATTGCTCTCCTATGGGGGACTATTGGCGTTTACAGCCTCTGGGAACTCCGTTACCCCTTGACCCTCATTATCGAGGATTTTACGTGGTCTGCGGTCAAATATGGGCTGATGTTTCAGCCTGTTCCCGCGTTTGGTTTATTTACCTGTATCGGGATGATGGCTGGTACTCTAACTTGGCAAAGCCGCAACCTGATTTGGGGTTTATCTTCCCACGAGCAACAGCGGTTAGCACGACAAGTTTGTCAAATTCGCCAACAAGGTAATTCTCATCCACTATGGAACTGGGTAATTAGAGATGATTAAGTAATAAGTAATAAGTAATAAGTAATAAGTAATAAGTAATAAGTAATACTCCCATCCCAGCGAAATACTAAAGAATCTTTCTCTGCGATTCTCTGTGATTACTCTGTGGGCTTCTCTGTTGAATACACACTTTGAATGTAGTAAGAAATACATAATATTTGAGCGGAAAGGGAGTACGTGGTAAGTAATAAGTAAATCGTCACGATCGATAAATTATGTCCAAAAACGATCGTCGTTGTGTCAGTTGTCGCAAAGTTGCACCTAAAAATCAGTTCTGGCGAGTAGTGCGGTGCTACCCATCTAAAGAAGTCAAAATCGATCTTGGGGATGCTCGTTTGGCAGGACGTTCGGCGTATCTTTGTCCGACTCCTGAATGTCTACAAATGGCTCAAAAGAAAAACCGCTTGGGTAGATCTCTCAAGGCAGTAGTAGATCGAGATATTTACTCACATCTTGCATCAAAATATAGGGGATAGAGAGTAGGGAATAGGGAGTAGTTGTCAGTTTTAGCCACTATTCACCATTCAACAAAACACTATCCCCTATCCCCTATCCTCTATAAAATACACCCACCTGGTACCCGCTCGATCTTGGTAATGAGCTTTAGATCTCGATGGTGAGTAGATGGAGATTTCTGACTATCGAAAATGGCGATAATCGAACGTTTGGTCAAGTTAATTTCGATGCTCAATCGATCGCATAGCTCTCGTTCCCACTGTTCTGCCAACCCATTGCTAGATTTAGTTTTAGCGAGTTTAATTGCCAAGATATAAATAGAGTGTTCGGGGAATAACTGCATCGGTTTACGGACTAAATAAGCAGAATCGATCTCATGATGCTGGACTAATTTGGCCCGAATGTCATCAACTAAATCTTGAGCTAAATCGTGGGGGACAAATCGATCGGTATCTTTGATTTTGCGTTCCAATTGCGATCGCCATTGTTTGGGCAAATGCTGTTGTCGCCAGTCTAAATATATCTGTGCTGACTCCAATTCACCTCGATAAGTATAAAATCGATATAATTGCTCGCAACTGGGAATAACCAGATCTGGATCTAATTCGATCGATCTTTCTAGATAAACACACCCGCGCTGATGTCCTCGATCGACTAAAATTTTACCTACTTGATAATTGGCTTGTGGATGGTGGGGAGATTGACTGAGAATCTCTTCCCATAATGGTAAAGCAGTCAATTCATCATCGAGGGAACTCGTCAATTCTGCTCGAATCATCGCTTGACTAAAAGTCAACGGTTGACTAGTAGCGAGGAGCTGGAGACTAGCTAGATATTCACGTTGATACTGTACCCGCTGATATTGTTGGAGCCAAATGCTTCGACGCTGCTCGTACCATTGAGTATCGAGTTCAGTGGCTAAATCCGCCAACTTGTCACCAAAAAAGTGCTCGGCTGCGGAAACCACGATCGGTCGCGGAGTCCAGGATTTGGGGGTAGGATAGCCCACAGCCGCCAACCGATCGCTCAAACATGGATGAGTATCATCTGTATCTGTCGCCTCTCCTAGAGCCAAACCAAGCCAAATCCTCGCAGCTTGGGGATCTAGGGGTTGGCGCAGTGCGGCGAGCATTTGGGTGACGACATTTGAGGGTGGTGTGTCGCGCTCCTGAGCTTGAAGATCGAGTTGACGACCGAAGCATTCTTCTAGATAATACTGATAGATATAAGTCTGAATCAGATCGCTCGCGGTGATTTCTTGACTTGTCATCCGTTGTGCTAGGGCATCGGCTGCATATTCCCTGTCGCGAATCAATACCAGTGAGTAAGCCTTAATCAAGGGTTCATACCAGCGAAAGAACCATTGAAACAAAAAGAAATTATTATCGCAAGTAAGCTGTTCCCACATATGACGTACGCGATAAATCCACCCCGCAAATTGACTGTCATTCCCCGATAGATGTCCCAATTCATGGGCTAGAGTAGCCTTAAATTGTTCGGGGGTGAGAGATTGCAATAATGGTAATCCCAAGATGAGATAGTTTTGATACCACCCAAACCAGCCAAGACGCGGTGCTTGATATACTGCGGCATTATGGTCGTAATTAATTACCACATGATGAATGGGTGGTGCATTCAACCTGTCGCGCAATTCATCGATCGATCTAAATAACTCAGGGAATTCAGCCCGACGAATTTCTCGATCGTTGAGTGGAATATATTGTACCCAAAAAGTGGCAATTGCAACCAGCCCAAATAACAACCATACTTGATTGGTATCTACTGCAACTGGGTGATGTTGGATCGACTCTACCAGCCACCGTACCAGCCACAAACTCCCAAATAACCCCAAACAAATTAGCGCGATATATCCATAGCCAATTGCAGCTAATAGAGCCACTCTAATCTGATAATTAGTCGTCTGTTGGCGCGCCATTTTTTCCAGTTGACGCACCAACCGATCGAACTTAGCTTGTCGATCTAGCTCCATTATCCAACAACTCAAAACTTGTTTTGTCGCACTTTGAAGACCGGAGTTACCGATAAGTGCGCCGCAAAATTTAAAATCCAAAATATTGGCTTTGTTTGCCATTTATTCCAGATCCTAAATTCAGTCGATGGTGTTAGTGTTCCCTCAAAATGACTAAGTTGTATCGCGAGACGCGATTCTATTTTGTGCAAAGTAATTAGTAGGGGCACGATGCATCGTGCCCCTACAGGTTAATTGTGTAGGGGCGTAGCCTTGTGCCCGCCCGAAGGTTATCGCAGTAATAGTACTTATGCATTGGTGCAAGATGTGAGTATTTACTCTTCAACCACCCTGCCCAAAGTTGGGGGCTGCCTTGCTCATCCCTTAGAGGGAAAGGTTTCGCTAATAATCTACTTCATATATCAATACTAACCATTTCACCCGTGAGACTAAAAGATCGAACATTAGTAATTTTCACGGGTACGATCTTACCCCGGAGTTGTTCGATATCACCATCAAAGAAGGTGAGCCGATTACCGCCAGTTCTACCTAATACTTGGTCGGTATTTTTGGTGTTTTGGTCTTCCACCAAAACCTGTTCTATTCGATCGAAATAACGCTCAGAGCGAGCCATCGCCATCTGCGATACTAGATGATTGATGCGTTGTAATCTGTCTGTTTTAATCTCTTCAGTCAATTGATTGCTCCATTCGGCTGCGGGAGTATTAGGGCGCGGTGAATAGGCGGCTGTATTTACCATATCAAATTGGAGATCGGTGATGAGAGTCAGAGTATCTTCAAATTGACTTTCAGTTTCTCCAGGAAATCCTACAATTGCATCGGCACTAATTGACGCATCGGGCATACACTCGCGAATCGTAGCGATAATTCGACGATATTTCTCATGGGTATAACCCCGCGACATTGCTTTTAAGACATCATTATTTCCCGATTGAAATGGGATATGAAAATGTTCGCACACCTTGGGCAATTCATGACAAGCCTTTATCAATCGTTCGGTGAAGTAACGGGGATGACTAGTAGCAAATCGAATCCGTTCTATCCCCTCCACATCATGAATATAATAAAGTAAATCTGTCAGCGTATGCAAATGACGACCATCAGGAGTAGTTCCATCCAAATCTCGCCCATAAGCATCGATATTTTGACCGAGTAAAGTAATTTCCTTATATCCTTGACTCGCCAACTCGACAATTTCAGCGCGAATTGCTTCAGGTGTTCGGGATTGCTCGATACCGCGCACATTTGGCACCACACAATAAGTGCAACGCTCATTACAACCATAAATTACATTCACCCAAGCACTCACCTGACTATCGCGGCGCGGCTTGGTAATATCTTCGATAATATAAATCGGCTCTGTCGCTACTACTTGACCCCCTGCAAATACCTGTTCCAAAAGTTCTCCTAGACGATTGGCATGTTGTGGCCCCATAATCAGATCTAGTTCGGGTACTCGGCGTAATAGTGCTTCTCCTTCCTGTTGAGCGAGACATCCCGCCATAATCAAAGTCAGATCTGGCTTGTCTTTTTTCCGCCTTGTCTGTTTGCCCAGATACGAATAAACCTTCTGCTCTGCCAAATCGCGAATCGTGCAAGTATTATAAAGCACCAAATCCGCACTAAAAGGATCCTCACACCATTCAAACCCCATCTCGGTGAGTATCCCCGCCATCCGTTCGGAGTCAGCCTTATTCATCTGACAACCAAATGTGGTGATATGATAGCTTCGGGTGGCAGATGTCATGGTTTTAGGTGCGTGGTGATAGTGGCGACTTCGAGCGCGCCGTACCATTATATTCGATCGAGTCTCGAACGGTGTAAAGGTTGCGATCGTTGGCGTAGCCGCGCTTCTCTGTCAGAGAGGCTACGCCAACGAAGCAGGTAATAGACACCCCAATACTTCTGAATTAAGAGATGATATGATGTCTGGGATGATTTATATTTATACCCATGACAGTCGCGAAAATTGCCATAACCATAGATAAAAATTTACTTCGGGAAGTGGACAATTGGGTCAAACAGAAACTTTATACCAATCGTAGTCAAGCAATTCAAGCCGCTTTATTCGACCGAGTTAAGCAGAATCAACAACGACTAGAAGCTGAATGTGCCAAGCTCAATCTTCAAGAAGAACAGGCATTTGCCGAACTGGGTATTGAGAAAACTCTGAGCGGCTGGGGTCAGTATTAGACAATCGAATCCCAAGAACTAGATACATTTTGCGCGGGAACAGCTTTGGTTTTGGCTAAAACGGTACATCGATACCCCCCACTAACAAACTCTCCGCGTTCTCCATTCACTCTGCGCCCTCCGCGTTACCCAATATGCCGATCGAAACCTGGTTTCCCCTCGCCATCTATTATGATGACCTAGAGGACGCACCAAAATATCAACAAAGCTACTTTGATACCGTACTTCAACTAGAGCGAGATGGAGCCGAACGCCGAGCCTATCCAGAACTCGCTTGGACGGGCGATATTCATGGTGTAGAGCAAATCCACGCCGATCCTCGGTTTGGATGGATTGTAGAGCAGGTAGAGACCCATACAGGGATTTATTTACAACAGCTCGGAGTAGACATAACTAAGGTTCAGCTTTATATTCAACGAGCATGGCCGATCGTCACTCGTCCTCAACAGGAAGTCGGCACTCATTGTCATAATACCGCCCATATCAGTGCAGTTTATTATATTACCGTACCGGAATCGATCGACGAAGATCCGGGTAGTCTGGTTTTCTTTGACGATGCGCGGGTAAATGAAGTTAGCCCTGGTTTGGGTAGTGAAAATACCAACATCGTCGATGCGGAAAACTATCTCAATCAGCTTGAAATCGGTTATGTACCCGTCGAAGGTAGATTGATGATGTTTCCCGCCAAACAACGTCATGCAGTCACTATGAATGATACGGTAGACATCCGCGTATCCCTATCTTTCGATATCGTGCTCACCGCTGATGATGCTTCAGGTGGTACCTACGAATTTTTAGCCCCTCCACCCAGTCAATGGCGACGCTTTCAACCGAAATAAACCAAAAACGATCGCGGCTAATTTTTAACCCATTGCACCAAAAAATCGGGGTTTAATAATATAGATATCTGTAGGTTGGGTTGAGCCACGGGAACCCAACATCCCCAGAGTGTTGGGTTATTTCGAGGCGAAAGGCTCTCGGTTACGAGGCTCAACCCAACCTACCCAACTCCCAACTCCCAACTCCCAACCCCCAACCCCCAACTCCCAACTCCCAACTCCCAACTCCCCACCCGTGCGTTACATCATTTTCTACAAACCCTATGGTGTCCTAAGTCAGTTTACCGACGAAGGGGGTCGATCGACACTCAAAGATTTTATCCCCATTCCAGATGTCTATCCAGTAGGGCGATTGGATTGGGATAGTGAAGGTTTGGTATTGCTGACTGATGATGGACGATTGCAGCATCGATTGAGCGATCCTCAATATGGACATCCGCGTACTTATTGGGTACAGGTAGAAAGGATTCCTGATGACTCAGCTTTGGAGCAACTGGCTACCGGAATCGAGATCCAAAATTATCGCACCAAACCCGCACGAGCAAAGTTACTAACTATCGAGCCAGAATTACCCCCTCGCGAACCACCAATTCGCGATCGACAAAACATCCCCACAGCTTGGTTAGAATTGACCCTCACTGAGGGCAAAAATCGCCAGGTACGCCGGATGACAGCCGCTGTCGGGTTTCCTACTCTGAGATTGGTACGGGTATCGATCGGTTCGCTCTCCCTTCAGGGTTTATTATTAGGCGAGTGGCGAGAATTGACAGCTAGTGAAGTGAAGATGCTGAAGAAAAACTGAATGAAGGAATTTGGGATTTGGGATTGAAACTTATCTCTTCCAACTCTCTCCCTACATCTCTGGTGAGGCAGGGTGGCTTCATACACCAAAAGAAAAATCGCTCAGTCCACTTGAGTGGACTTTTGCTATTAGCCCCGATTTCAATCGAGGGCGGTTGAAGACTAAATACTGGGGTTTCAGATTTACTTCGACGACAACTAATCCACCCTACATCTCCAGAGGAGGGCTTTGTTTGAACGAATCTCTAGTAAAATCGGCATCGATTTCATAAACAAAGCCATCTACAAATCCCTCATCCCAACTCCCAACTCCTACGAAATACTTGCCTCTAATAAAGCAACATCAGGAATCACTAGAATATCCCCATTACGCTCGATCGAACCAGCCGCTTCCATCTTTGTCAATACTCGCGTCACAGTCTCTCGCGCCAAACCACTCATACTACTCAATTCGCGGTGGGGTAAATTGGGAATTTCCATTCCTTTACCATTAATTTTACCCTGCCCCTCGACCAAAAATAACAGAGTATCAGCGACGCGAGAAGCACTATTCGATTCCCGCAACCTTAGCCGACGATTGACTTGGCGGAGTCTTCTCGCCATCAATTGAGCCAGCCGCAATCCAGCCATTGGTTCGGCTTTGAGCAGTCTGACAAAATCATCAGCGGGAATATTAGCAATCGTTACGGCTGTCAAACTCAATACATCTGTAGAGCGTGGTGCTTGCTCTAATGCCGCCATCTCGCCCACGATTTCCCCTTTGCCCACAATATTGAGCGTAATTTCTTTGCCATCCGCATTGTAAGTGCGAATTTTGAGCCAGCCCCCAAGGACAAAATAAACCGATCCACCCCAATCATTTTCTAGTAAGATGGTCTGGTTGGCTGGATGATTGCGAATCACAGCATGAGCGATAGCTGGGCGCACCGCTGATTCAGGGAGTCCATCTAGAAAAGGTACTAAACCTAATACATCCTGGGTGGTAGGATTTACTGTTTGAACGTTGCTGTGTCTATCTTCCATGCTATTTGTCTCAATCTCTCTGAATGTTCACGATCGCGCCTTTATCCACAATCGATAAATAATTTAGCCTCAATGTAACCCGATTCTCCCTTGGAGCGGCTCTCGGTTGTGAGTCATCTCCCAGATAAATCGAACTAAATCGGATGTCCACATCACAGTTACCAGCTAGTTGTGGTGAGTGATGACATTATCAATATGCCCACCGATCGATCCATTGTCATCACTTGAGCTGGTTAATTTACCCATCCACCACAAATCGGTTAGTTGTGGTGAGTGATGAGATAATTGGGCTAGTTACCGATCGACTTATTGTCATCCCTTCACACCATGAATTTGCCCAATTGGATTACACTCTCGCGTCTACTCGGTTTACCTGTGGTGGTTTATTGTCTTTACAGTACCAGTCTCCAGGTTAGGTGGATTGGGGTTGTGGTATTTTTGGTTGCAGCTTTGACAGACTGGTTGGATGGCTATCTAGCGCGGAAGTTGGATTTAGTTACGGATTTGGGCAAATTTCTAGATCCGTTAGTAGATAAGTTGTTGATTCTGATTCCCCTATTGATACTGATCGATCTTCACTTAGTTTCAGCGATCGGTGTATGTCTAATTCTAACCAGAGAATTGACGATCGCGGGTTGGCGTGTCGGTCAAGCTCAGATTAGTGGTGCCAATATCTGGGGTAAGCTCAAGACAGTCAGCCAAATCGTCGCGATCGCCATCATCATTGCCCCTAGTAGCCTGCCTAATTGGCAGCTATATGGTCTGGTTAGTTTTTGGTTATCCGTAGCCCTCACGCTGATTTCTGGGCTGATCTATTTTTTGCCTAGTCGGATCGATCGATCTGCCGATATCGATCGCTAGAATCTCTACTGGAAGCTAGTTATCGAGTTCGATCGCGAGCTTCTGTTGAGATAAATTAGCATCGAGGTCAATTTATGACTTTTTTATACCAAGTAGCAACGCGCTAACAGTAATAACGATCGACAAATTGGGATAAATAAGGTAACAGGCTAATTCGATCGATCGTCCAGCCCATTTTAACTGCTTTGGGTGTTGGAATCGATTGTCACCAAAAAAGTAACCTTATGATATCCAAAGATCGACAACAAGTTTCTAACCACCCTCCAGTGCCGATTCCTGCTACGTGGAATGGATCTCACTATAACCGCTCCCAATTCTTCCATTTCGACCTGCCAGCGGGAAAGATTGAAGACTATCACCATCAGCGTAATATACTGGTAGGGGAAGACTTCATCGTGTCCCTATTAAAAGGACTAGAGCATGAAGTCGGCGAAGCAGCCGGATGGCTGTGTTATCAGATTGGGTTTGACTGGGGAAAACAAGATGCTGTCCTATTTCAAGCTTGGTTCAAAGAGTTCCATAACTTAACTCTTGAGACATCTAATCTCGCTTTTGCGATGGAAACATGGTGGTGGCCATATACAGTGCAGGGATGGGGTACTTGGTTGCCCAATCTGACGAGTAAAGATAGTGGTTTTTTCTATGTAGATTTGTTTGATTCCGCAGTTGCTAAGTCCCTGGGATATGTGGGCAAACCAGTCTGTCATCTCTATGCAGGGTTACTAGCTGGTTTTTTTAGTCAAGCATTTGATGAGAATCTTTGCAGTACAGAAATCCAATGCTATGCAATGGGTAATGATTTCTGTCGATTCTTAATTGGTTCGGAAGAACGAATTCAGGTTGCTGAATTTTGGATTGCTTCTGGAGCGAAGGCTAATGAAATTGCCGAACGGTTTGAGTCAGGTGAAATGTCTACGAACCCAGCACCATCAATTGAAGTGAGTGTCTAATGAAAAAAACCAAATACGCCAAGCTCAAGCGAAGTCTTCTAGTGCGATTTATTCGCTGGGCATATAAATGTCTAGATAATTTATTTAAACGCAAAAAAAGCACTTTTAGACCGACTAATCGCGCTAGAAGATCTAGTCAAGCAGTCGATCGTTTCAATCGATCGGCTCATTTAGATGAGCGTCCAGTTGAGAACTTCAATCGATCGGCTCGTTTGGACGAGCGTCTAAATGAGGAATTAATTACAGTTGGAGAATTACTTGGGCGGGTGAAATGGCAATCGCCAGAAAAGGACAGCCAAAAGGAAATCTTCAATGTTAGTAAAATTTCCAAACCACATGACGTTTCCCTTAATTGAATATTAAAATTAAGATTTTGCGGGAACTCACCAGAATATATATTGTATTAGCTTAAAGTTTAAAGATGATTACACTGTTGGAAACATTGGTTGAAGGGGCAGATGGATCTTATGCTACCAAGCAAGATCTTCGTAATTTAGAGCATGTCATGTTTTCTTGGGCAGAACGAAAGGATGCTTATTTGGCAGTAGAAAATAGTGAAAAATCTATTATCGATCGAGCGATGATTTTGATGCAAGAGAGTAAAAGTTTTCCAGATAGTAAAGCAATTGACGAATCTAGACTCGATCGTTGTCGTCGCGATCTAACTTTGGCTCTGAGATATTATGCCTTGGGAATGCTATTGCAAGATGAAGAAATGCTGAAGGATCGGTTTATCTACTGGCAGAAAAATGTACTGCAAGCAATGGGTTTACATCACTATCACGGAGTTCAGTTTGTATTAGACTCAATTTTTATCGAGCTGCCGAAAGAACAAGCAAATTTATTCAAGCCCTACTTTAAGCTAGGTCAAGATATAATTATGTCAAACTAACGTAACGGCATATCATTACTTTAGTTTGTTGTATTCTAAATGTGTTAAATTTTTATTCAGAATAGGTCTTAGGTCGCTAATCTAATAGATAGTAAAGTTGTAAGATTTTATTCTTTAAGTCTTTTCCGGTAAAAAAATATTATCCATTATTATTAACTTACGCTCAATATGACCGATTCTACTATTCCGATTCCGACAAATTGCTTTAATCATAAAAGCTATGTCAAATCCAATCCTGCTTCGGGATTATTGGCTACACGTCATGGCGATCGATTGATTGCTATTCCTGAAGTGCTACTACGAAGTATTCCTAGAGTCTTGCGAGTAGAAGCTGGTGAAGCTTCCTATTTAGCTCTTTATACCTTCGGCGATAACTGGGGCAAAACTTTTAGTCGTCGCATCATGCAAGATATGGTGAAATACTATCGTCAACCAATCTTAGAAACGATCGCCAGTGAATTTTTTGTAAATATTCAATCTGCTTGGGCTGTGCATGGTTTGGGTAAGCCTTCAATTGATTTTAGGTTAGCAGATCGAGGACTTTCGATCGTCACGATCGAGAATTCAGGTATCGCGAATGGTAATACTATCGAAGATAATCCTACTCACCGCTCTTTTAGCCTAGAAGCTGGATTTATTGCAGGATGGTTGTCCAATCTTACCAACCAAAAACTTCGAGCTTGTGCGAGCAATTGGAGTCAGGCTCCAGCATCGATGGAATTCTTAGTGGGTAGTGTAGCTCACATTGAATCGATCGAACTCGCTCATCTCAAAACAGGAATGCTGACAAAAGATAAACTAAGTTTATTATAAATTATGGATTAGAGGTCGAAAAGTTCGATCGGTTGGTGTAGCCTCTCCCCTGGAGAATTGACCTCTATTATTGCTACATATAAAGAGATGCCTACCAATATTAAAATCAAAACCATCACACATAATACTTCATCCACAAGCCAGATTTTATTGGCAGAATTAGATTTATTTGAGATCGCTCAAATTAAAGCACATATAGATCTAGAATTTCAAGGTAGAATTAAGGTTGTCAAAAGTTACGAGGAGATTTTAGCAAGTATTGCCACAGAAAAACCCCAACTATTAATTCTGGGTAGGATCGACAAATTCAACTATTTTGATACTTGTAAAGGATGTCATGAAATCTGGGAAGATTTACCAATTTTCCTACTTTCTAGACAGGAGATAATTAACGACTCTTTTTTGAAGCTAGCCAAAACTCGTGGCTTGACAGATATTATCACCTTAGACTCTACAACATTAAATCAACTCTTTCAAACATTAGATAATCTCAACGATCGGTCAATAGATTTGCAACCCAAACAGTTAATCCTTGACAGAGCTTCTCCGATAGAAACTCCGCCAGCATCAACTGGTATTACCGGACGATCGATCCTGGGATGTCTGGGCGAAATTGTCACGATTAGTAATAATTATTTTGGACCTTTGGCTCAAGGCAATTATTGGCGTAAGGCTCATGCAAATACGCTGGAAAAATTTCCATCACTCCTGAATTGGTCGGCAGATCATTTCAGTAAAATTAGCTGCAACGATCGTATCTTAGAAAGCGAGTTGACAAATGAAGATATCCAAAGTTTACAGATTTGGGTGCAGTTTTTCATTAGTGAATGCGAACGAATAATTATTGACTTTGGCGATATTTTGCATACCTCAGATCTTTCACCATTAACAAAAATCCTCTTAAATAAATCTTAATCATAATCAACTAACGATCCTATGGCAACAATCACCCTCAGTATTGATGGTAAACAGGTAGAAGCTCAAGCTAATTCTACCTTACTGTCTGTGTTCAAAGAACATGATATCCTCGTCAACCAAATCTGCGGCGGACAGGGGATGTGTGCTTCTTGCCACTTTTTCGTCGTGGATGGATCGGCTAGTTTGACTGCACCAACCGAACAGGAACAAATGACATTTCAGTTCACCAAAATCGATCGTCCTGGAGCTAGATTAGCATGTCAAACTCGCGCGATTGGTAATGGAATAGTTATTGAATTACCCCGTGGAACTTTCGTTGAAACAGAGCAGGATTTGGAAAAACAAATCGGCAAAAAATCAACCCAAACACTAATTCACCCAATGACAGGTGAGGTACTGGTAGAAGCCGGAAAACTAATTATGCGATCTGCTTTAGAAAAAATGAAGCAGTCAAGCAGTAAATTTGCCGCTAGTTGGGGTAAGAAATAATCCTCTCATCTTGTATCGATAAATGACTTATTATTTTTATGACAGACGTTTATCACCAACCCCTAATCCCTATCCCCTAACCTTTTAGTTACAAAATATCAAGAAGTGTATCGGGATCGTGTGATTTGATTTATTTCTTACCTCCTGCCGAATATTATAGATTTTGGGCATTCTGGGCATTTGTCCGAAATCGCCGCCGAGCTGGAGGAAAACCGCCAGCAAATCGTAAACATTTATTAACAAATCGGGGTAAAATAATAGAGAGTCTGAAACAAGATCCTTGGCTCATCAATTGAACCAAACCTTGTTCGGTGGCGACTTACTGTTGGTTTCCCTAACTGTAAATGGCGAAGGCAACATAAAAATAGCTCCACCACAGTGACGGAAAACACAGATCGTCTAGTGTAGCAAGCAGCAAAATTACCAATATATAGGTAGTTCACAAACAATTTCAACAGCCTAAAGCTGAATGAACCATGTTAGATATTGTCTCCGCACCTTCGATCGTCCGTGTTATATGTAGTGCTTATCTCCTCTCTACTTGCCTATTATTGAGTCTTACGACATTTGGCTGGTGGATTGTCTTACGGATCGATCGCCACGATAACCACCTACCTCATTGGTTTAGCTGATTTTTGATTCTCCTTTTAGCGATCCTTCGCCAACTAATTTTCGACTAACCTAAACAACCCGCGATCGAAAGTTACCCAGTTGCTGATATGATAGTAATTCCTTGCTTCTAGTACTCAAGCAAATTGAGTAGAAGCCACTATGCCCATAAGGAGAATCTGTGAGCGACAAATACGAAATCATGTACATCCTGCGTCCTGACTTGTCAGATGACCAGGCAAATGAAGCGATCGAAAAATATCGAGCTATCCTGGAAGCCAATGGTGCTACCGAAATGGATACCCAGCAACGTGGCAAACGCCGTCTCGCTTATCAAATCGGTAAGAACCGCGACGGAATCTACGTTCAAGTCAACTATACTGGCACTGGTAAAGAAGTTGCACCCCTAGAACGGGCGATGCGTTTGAGCGAAGACGTGATTCGTTACCTCACGCTCAAAATTCCCCCCCTCAAAAAAGCGGCTAAGGCTGCTCTTTTGGCTGCTGCTGAAGTTGGAGCCGAAGCAGTATAGGATCGATTAGTCGAATGTCGATCGGGATGGTGGGTATAGCTCACCATCTAGGTTTAAATAATTATAGTGAACGATTCAATTAAGATAACATCCCAAGATAGGTCTTGGCGGTACTGGTTTACATTACCAATTTATCCTTATGATAAGCGGCAGACGATTCGGCAGGAAGTAGTTCCAGATACTGTTTGGACATTCGAGCAGGTTCAGGGTATCTTTTATGTGGTGGTGCCGATTCGGATGACGGTGGTAAGATTGCGCGAGGGTGGTTTACTTGTTTACGCACCTGTAGCTCCCACTCTGGAGTGTCTGAGATTATTGAATGAGTTGGTGGAGATGTATGGAGATGTTAAATATATTATCCTCCCAACTATCTCTGGTCTAGAGCATAAAGTATTTGTCGGCCCATTTGCGCGGTGTTTTCCCCAGGCTCAGGTATGGGTTACGCCAGATCAATGGAGTTTTCCCGTCGATCTACCATTGAGCTGGTTGGGTTTACCAGGCGATCGCACCCACATCTTACCCGATAACAGTAGCAAAACACCTTTTGGTGATGAATTCGATTATGCCATCTTGGAGACGATCGATCTCGGCCCAGGTCAGTTTGCCGAAGTTGCTTTCTATCATAAGCGATCGCGCACCCTATTAGTCACCGATGCCATAATTTCCATCCCAGCAACACCACCCGCA
This sequence comes from Chamaesiphon sp. VAR_4_metabat_408, assembly GCA_031422115.1. Taxonomy (GTDB): domain Bacteria; phylum Cyanobacteriota; class Cyanobacteriia; order Cyanobacteriales; family Chamaesiphonaceae; genus Chamaesiphon. The sequence goes on from JANOPX010000327.1 coordinate 18,384, forward strand.
ATTGTCGCTGCCGATGCTTATCCCCTATTATTTCACGCCAGAGACAAATCTAGCGAGGCGATAGACAATACTGTTACCCACCAGATGAAGGGATGGCAAAGGATCTGCTTATTTGCCCTATATTTCCGCCCTAGCAGCCTAGAAATCCCCAAATGGTCACATATACTCCGCGAGTCTCTAACAGCCCTCGATCGGTCTAGGAAGGGCTACTTTGGATTGTATCCTTTCCGGTGGCAATCTGAGTGGGCAGGATCGTTCGATCTTTTGCGCCAAAATGGGCGATTACTCGTCGCACCTATTCTTCAAAGAGTGATTCTCAATCGCAATCCCCAGGCTACAATTGAATGGATCGATCGAGTTTGTGAGTGGGACTTTGAGCGAATTATCCCCTGTCATTTTGACGCACCGATTACAGCGACACCTCTAAATTTTCGCACAGCTTTTGATTTCCTCGCAGATCCGACGAAATTGAGATCGAGTCTACCAGCCGCCGACTTTCAGCTCATCGAACAAATTGAATCCACACTAACATGGTGGCGAATTATTTATCCCGATCGATCTTAACAGATCGGCAAAATACAAACATGAATACATCGATTATATTCGCCGATCGATTTTGGCTAACAAAAAGCGTATTGGATGAGGTCATGGAATTCAGCAACACAGAGGCTTTCCCAATCCAAAATCCAAAATCCCATCTCAATGAATAAACCATCACCTTTTAGATTGCCCCCTCATAGTAAGATCCCTAGATAGATGATAGATCGTCAGAATCCTAAATTAATCATATGGTCGAACGTATTGGGCGGATGATTCGCAAATGGATTGCATTTAGTGCGATCGCTTTGCTATTAGCAGTTACTATTACACCCGCATTGTCACGGATACCTAGCAAGCCAATCCAGCGGAATACCATACTGATGATCGGTGATGGGATGGGATGGGAGATTACTAGATCTGCGGCAATTAGGAATCTAATCGATCGAGGTAAATCTGGCAAGACTTTGAATGATTTTTATACCCAAGGGCGTGGTTATGGGTTGAATATGCAGACGCTCAAAGGTTATGCTTTGAGTACGACTTACGGTACCACTGTTGCGGATAGTCAGGGCAAATATAGTAGTAATAATAGTGCCCTCGATGATACTGTGAAACTGACGGGAGCTAGTCCAGTTCGGTCAAATTTTAAATTCAATCCCAGATTTAATCCAGGGCAATCTGGAAAAACTGGCGTTGATAAATCTGTAACAGCAGTGGGTAACTTAGTTGGTTATAATCTACTCAAAGGCGGTGCAAATCCTTGGACTTTAGGCAGCGATAAAGAATACATTAAAGCTAGCTATCCCGACTCGGCAAATACAGCCACCGCACTATATACTGGAGTCAAAAGTTATAACAATGCGATCGGCGTAGATATCTACGAACGTCCCCTAGAAACGATCCTCAAAACTGCGGCAAAGTTAGGTAAATCTACCGGATTAGTTACCTCAGTCCCGATCGATCATGCCACACCTGGAGCCGCCGCTGCAAATGTCAATCGGCGGACGAAATACGATGTCAATTCACCAGGCGCGACACCCCTCGATAATATTCTTCAGCAAGAACTTCGGATTTATCAACCGACAGTTTTACTCGGTGGGGGACATCCTTTATCGAATATCAAACAACCACTTCCCACCGGAGTCGAACCAGATCATACTTATATTAGTGAAACCACTTATGAGGAATTGACTCAAAAACCCAATAACAATATCTACCAGTATACCTTCCGCGAACGTGGTATTAATGCCGCCCAAAAGCTTGCCGAGACAGCCGCCAAATTAGATCCCAATAAAGGACAACGGTTGCTCGGTATTTATGGCGCAAGAGGGCAAAATGGCAATATCCCGGTGAGTTCGGCAACTGGCGACTATAGTACTACTGGTTTGGATCTATTCAAAGTTCATACTACCAGAGGTCTACAGCCAGATCTCGATCGACCTCTTACTAAGGGTGAAACTGACGCTCAGTTCATCAAACGAGAACGAAATGAGAATCCTACCCTGAACGATCTTACCTCAGCCGCCTTGACTGTTTTGGGTAAAGATCCTGACGGGTTTTGGTTGATGGTAGAAGGTGGCGATATCGATTGGGCAGCCCATGACAATAACATGGATAATCTAATTGGTACGGTGCGAGATTTCGATCGATCCGTTGGTACTGTTATCAAGTGGATTAATAGTCATGGTGGCTGGGAACGCAATCAACTCATCGTCACTGCCGACCACGATCATTATCTCACGTTGAATAACGATTTCCCTGATAAGCTTCGTCGTCAAGGTGCTAAAAATCTCACCAAAGCAAATACAACTCCTGAAGCCGCTCACTATTGGGGTTCTCAACCTGTAGTAGCTAAAGATGCGACTGGTAAAGAGTTGCCCGAAACTGGCAAATACGGTTGGGGTTCTCATTCCAATCGACCCGTACCTGTATATTACCAGGGGTTTGCCTCTGATGTGCTGACGAAATCGATCGGCAAAGGATTTAAACTCTATGGTAGTGACATTCCTGGGATCTCTGGTTTAACCGACCAAGTACATATCTACCAAACTCAGTTAGCCGCAGTCAGGGTGAAGAAGAGCTAATTGGATTTTGGATTTTGGAAAACCTTGCTATCCACGCAATCGGCTAACCCATTTATCAGAAAAGTAGATGCCTACCAAGCTTGGTTAGCCCCATTCAAGCTAAAATCATCTGCCCCTATATCCCCGACTTTTTCCAAAAAGTCGGGGATATGTTGTTCTACCAGTCCACGCACTTTTGCTATAAAATGGATATCCTGTTCAATCCCCAGCAGTTTTCAGGAACTTATTGATGGGCAAACACTTCAAACAAGATGTATCGCAAATCTCAACTAGCTTGCTTGGTGACACCCTTAGTCATATGATAACTCCACTCACTCGACGCAATTTTTCCAACTTATCACGCCCATTACTCTTGGGCTTCATGGCTAGTGTCCTTAGCATCTTTACTGGAATTGTACCAGACTTTGCCGCACAACAACCCAGTCAAATTTTTGCTAGTGCAGCTAGAGCGGATGAATTCAAAGATAAAGATCTCCGTAACTATGCAGCCGCGCTGGTTCAAATTGAACCCATTCGTCAATCAACATTAGCTCAAGTCAGTCGAGCTTTGGGTGGTGGTAAGTTACCTAATCTAGTCTGCAATCAACCAGAGACAATGAGTGGATTGAATGCTGAAGCCAAATCTCTATTTGTCAATTATTGCAACCAATGTCAGAGTATTGCCTCAAAACATCAACTTAGCATCGAGCAGTTCAATCAGATTACCCAAGCTCTCCGCTCCGATCCTCAGCTCAAACAGCGAGTACGTGGTTTTCTAAAGTAGTGGTTCCCAATGTCAAATTGGATCCCTAGGATAGTAAGTGGATAGCAAACGATTATCTCACAAATAGAAGTTCTCGGTTGTGCGATCGTTATCTTTTTTTTGGTAGAGAGGGAGCATTTGAAATCTATTTTTTTAGGTTGGCGATCTTTGTGGTTTAATCGCGGCGAGACAATAGCAGTTGAGCTAATTGCAGTACTGTATATAATGTCTTCGCAACGTAGGTTAATGCCGCCGCATTCAAAACTTTCTTGGCTGCCCTATTTTCGTCGCCCTGTAAGATACCAAGTTCATTGATGAGTCTCAGCGCACGGCTAGAAGCATCAAATTCAACTGGTAAAGTCACAATGTGAAATAGCACTACCCCTGAAAATAACGCAATCCCAACATTGATGAAAATCGTACTAATACTACCCATCGCTGCGAGCATGAAACCGCCCATAATCAACCAAGGGCTAATACTAGAACCAAAACTAGCCACTGGAACCAATGCAGCCCGCATATTCATCGGCTTATAACCGCGAATATCTTGCAAAACGTGCCCGCACTCGTGAGCGGCTACCGCAGCAGCCGCAAGAGATCTAGAACCATAGACGACTTCCGAAAGTCGTACCGCTTTAGCAGTAGGATCGTAATGGTCTGTGAGTTCGCCAGCGATCGGTTCTACAGTCACATTATGGATGCCCATTTCTTTTAGAATAGTCTCAGCGACTTCCGCGCCTGTCATCCCTAAACTAGATTCTATCCGAGCATATTTGGCGTATGTGCCTTTGATATGGAATTGTGCCCACATCATGAGCAACATTCCTGGCAACAAGAAGAGTAAATAGGACATATAATTTTCTTACCTAACGCAATTCGATCGTTGAATCAGCATCCTTACACAGTAGTTTTAATTATCCCCACGGGCATCGGTGCCACGATGGGTGGCTATGCTGGTGATGGTTTGCCCATCGCCAAAGCAGTAGCAGCAAGTTGCGACAGGCTCATCACCCATCCTAACGTAATGAATGGAGCGCAGTTGTATTGGAATTTACGTAACACCCTTTATGTTGAAGGCTATGCCCTCGATAAATTCGCCGCAGGTAGTTGGGGACTGCAACCCGTGCGCCAAAATCGAGTAGGATTAATTTTTGATAAGGCGATCGAATCCGATCTGCGCGTCCGCCATCTCCAAGTCGCCGATGCAGCTAGAGCCACCCTAGGATTGAGTCTGACAGACTATGTGGTTACAGATATGGATTTGGGTGTCGAACTCCAAACGGCTGCTTCTGGAGCCTCCTGGGGCACGATCGCACAGCCAGATAGTTTGCTGCGAGCCGCAGAGAAATTAATTACCGAGGCTGGTGCCGAAGCGATCGCCGTAATTGCCAGATTTCCCGACGACCTTGGTGCTACAATTCTTCAGGAGTACCGTCACGGTTATGGGGTAGATCCCTTAGCTGGAGCGGAAGCCGTCATCAGTCACCTCATCGTCAGAACATTCAAGGTACCCTGCGCTCACGCTCCAGCCTTATCCCCATTACCGATCGATTTTGAGATTTCCCCTCGATCGGCGGCGGAAGAATTGGGCTATACTTTCCTTCCCTGCGTATTAGTCGGATTGAGTCGCGCGCCCCAATTTGTCACAACTCCCAGTCGCGGCGAAATTTGGGCGGATGAAGTCGATGCGCTGATTATCCCCACTTCGGCTTGTGGGGGAAGTGCGGTGATGAGTTTTGGTAATTCTCGGACTAAAATTATTACAGTCGCCGAAAATCAGACGCGAATGGCAGTAACGGCAAATTCGATCGGGATTGAATCGATCGCGGTAAACTCTTATCTAGAAGCGATCGGTGCCATTACAGTCGATCGAGCTGGCATGAGTTTAGAAAGTTTTCGTCCCCAAATCGATCGTCTCAAACAATGTAAGTAGGAAATTAGGATTCAATAACTTGCGTAGGTTGGGTTGAGCCTCGAAACCCAACGCTCTGAAAATGTTGGGTTATCTCCTGTGAGAGACGCTCCAAAGGACGAGGCTCAACCCAACCTATCATCCCTTAAATCATGACTAATTCCCAAACCCCCGACATCGAACCTTTATCGCGGATGCAGATTTTAATTGCGATGGCGGTGACGGCGGTAGTTTTATTTTCTGTCGCCAAACTTGGCATGTATTTAGGCGAAATTCAGTTGCGCCCGCTGAAGTTTACAATTCTGGATGTGGGAATGGGAATAGCTTTGGGATTGGGATTGACGGGATTGAGTTCGATCGTTTATGCTGTCTGGGCGGACTATCGAGCAGGTGCGGATATCTATCTCGCAATGGTATTGAAACCCCTCGCATTACCCGATCTAATTTGGTTGGGACTATTACCAGGATTAAGTGAAGAATTATTATTTCGTGGGGTAATGTTGCCCGCTATCGGCTTGGATTCGATCGGCATTATTTTATCATCGATTTGTTTTGGCGTGCTGCATATGACCAATCTTCAGCAATGGTCTTATGCTGTCTGGGCAACGCTCGTCGGGATGCTACTTGCCTTTACAATGGTGGAGACAGGGAATCTATTAATTCCGATCGTCGCCCATATTACCACCAATTTGGTATCTGGACTTTCATGGAAGTTACGGGCTGACAAACCCCTCAGCAGCTAAACACCTCAGATTGAGTTAAGATGATAATAGAGATTTATTGTCTAGCACATAGGGAGAGGGTTCGAGCCATGACTACCATCGAGATGTCTCAACGAAATATCAGCAACCTCAGTGAGGAAGAAGTAGAGAAATTAGCCCTCCGCCTAGAAAGTGATGATTATCAAAACCCCTTTGATGGACTCAAAGATTGGCACTTTTTACGATCGATCGCCTTTCAACGCCCAGATTTGGTAGAACCCTACATTCATTTACTCGATTTAGAAGCCTACGACGAAGCCTAGATTGAATTTTAGATTTTGGATTGGGGGAGCTGGAGATCGAGATACCGCACCCCTTCTGAATTTGGAATTGCTGAGATTCGCTAGGATAAATCGACATCGCCGATCTTCAATTTAGTAGCCCGTGTCAAGTCAATCTTCAAATTCTCCACCAATATCTACAATACCTCACCGAGTTTTGGTGGGTATTGGTGGCGGGATTGCTGCGTATAAGATTTGTGAAGTAGTTTCTAGTCTATTCAAGGCGGGAATAGAAGTCAGAGTCATCCTCACCAATGGAGCGGAGCAATTTGTCACGCCCCTGACTATGGCTACTTTATCACGCCATGCTGCTTATACCGATCGGGATTTTTGGGCATCTACTCACCAGCGTCCACTACATATCGAACTCGGTGAGTGGGCGGATGTATTTCTCATCGCCCCATTGACAGCAAATACCCTAGGTAAATTAGTCCACGGCTTGGCAGATAATCTATTAACCAACACCATCTTAGCTTCTACTTGCCCAGTATTAGTCGCACCAGCGATGAATACCGAAATGTGGAATCAAATATCCGTACAGCGCAACTGGCAGTTATTAGGTCAAGATTCGCGCTATCATAGCGTTGGCCCAGAAGCTGGATTACTTGCTTGCGATCGAGTCGGCACTGGACGCATGGCAGAACCCGAAGAAATCTTCATCCATATTATCTCACTCCTGCATACCCGTGGCAACCGCGATCTCCTTGGCAAGAGAGTATTAATTAGTGCAGGGGGAACGCGAGAATTTTTCGATCCTGTACGGTATATTGGTAATCCATCTACAGGAAAAATGGGTTTGGCTCTGGCTCAAGCGGCTGCTCACCGAGGCGCGATCGTGACGTTAGTTCATGCTTCATTGCCAGCACGTGCAAACCTTGCTATAATGGAAGAGGTGAGCATTATCAATAGTGAAGAAATGTATCGCCAAATGCTCGTCCACTTTCCCGACTCCGATATCACGATCATGTGTGCGGCTGTTGCTGATGTCAAACCCGCTAATTATAGTGCTGAAAAGTTGCCAAAAAAAATGTTGCCCAGCGAACTAAAACTAGTTCCAGTTCCCGACATCATTGCCGAACTGAGCAAACTAAAACAACCCCATCAGCAACTAATTGGATTTGCCGCGCAGACGGGTGATATTATCACTCCAGCCCTAGAGAAATTGCACCGCAAACAACTAGACGCGATCGTCACCAATCCAGTAGACTTGCCAGATAGCGGGTTTGGTAGCGATCGAAACCAAGCTGTATTGCTCAAACGAAATGGCGATCGAATCGATATTTTGCCCTGCTCAAAATTAGCAATGGCACACCAAATTTTCGATAGTATCTCCAACTAGAATCCAAGTATTTTTTATCCCTTTCTGGTGAGAAGAGAGTAGCATAAGGAAGAAGTCTCGATTCTCATTCTGTGAAGCTCCGTCAACGAAGTCATCATCCCGAACTTCAAGCAAGAAAACTCAACTCTCAACTTTCAATTTTCAACTAACTCATCTATGTCAGATATAGCTTTAGAAAGAATATTCGATCGCCTGCGTAAAGATCTTACGAGAGATAGCTTAATTCAAACAACTACAGATAGGTTGCGAACTAAATTAAATGCCGATCGAGTTGTCCTCTATTACTTTTATTATAAGTGGGCGGGAAGAGTCACCTTTGAGTCATTGAGTGACAAGCGATATTCGATTTTAGGATCTGCTGGCCCAGATGAGTGCTTTAATGGTGAGTATGCCGCATTGTACGAAGCTGGCAGAGTCCGGGCGATCGCCGATATCACTGTAGAACCGATAGCACCATGTCATCGCGACTTTCTCCAGCAAATGGAAGTCAAAGCCAATTTAGTCGTCCCCATCCTCACCAAACAGGGATTGTGGGGATTACTAGTCGCTCATGCTTGTCAATCTAGCCAGAATTGGTCTGCTGAAGAAATAGCCGCAATGCAACTGGGTGCTGAAGATCTAGCCAAAGCTAGAAGTATCCGCGACAGTTGACTACTTTGAGCTTGCGGCTGTTTGCAGTTGGGCTGCTGCTTTCCGTTCGCGGGCATCAACCACCAGTGGCAGACACAGAGCGGCTACGGCTGTTTGCCATACCTGACGAGTCTTCGCATCTTCTACTCCATCAAAGGCAGCTACAAGGCGAGGGATCGCCCTCTCCACAGCCATCTGTGGAACTGGGCGGTGGAGTTCGACTAGACGAGTCAAACTTTCTTGATTGTCCAAAAATCCGACGACCCATTTGGTCGTATGATCTGGACTATCTGGCACTCGCGCCACACCCAATTCATTCTTTAACCAGTCATAGAAAGGGGGTAATTGCTTCGCCAAAATCGCACCAGCAGTAGGTAACGTTTGACGCAAGAAGTTGACATCAAGGCTAGCCAATAACTGGTTGACTCCAGATGCCGCAAGGAAGTCTACTAAACTCATCGCTAGTAAGGATTCAACCTCGATGGTTGTAAGATTGAGATGTTTGGTAAAGGTATCTAGCATTGACTAATCGATCGGGAATACCATTACTATACATGACGACTTTAAATATTTGGGTAATAACAGATGCAATCGAATCAGTCATACATAAATTCTGAAATATATCAAGGTCAATTCGACACATTTACAATTACGCCAGCCGATCGCCAAAGCGTCATAATTTACCGAAGTGCTCTGATGGTGGCGGCTATTTGTTTTGCTGTTGCTACTGGGCTGATACTATGGCGATCGCCAAATATCGAACCAGCTACATTAGAGTTAGTAAACTGGTTATACATTGCCTTCTCAGTCGCTCTAGGTATCGCCCTGGCAACAATTCATATTTACCTAGCTATTCTACATCGAGCATTGCAGTTATTTCTGGCGATCGGTTCCATCACCGCTATTATATTAGCCAGTCAAACTCATCAACCGATTGCCCAAATCATCTACCAACAACCACTCACAATATTAGGCATCGGCTTCACATTTGCCGCCCTGACAGGGATCTTTTTCAAAGAAGCATTTTGTTTCGACAGGTTCGAGACAAAGCTCTTGGTATTAATAGTTCCATCCCTCCTATTAGGTCATCTAACCAATCTCCTCCCCCAAACACTCAAATCCATTTTACTAGCTACCTGGGGAGGATTATTTCTAATATTTGCAATCCGCAAATCCATCCAATCAATCCCCCCCGACATCGGCGACAAATCAGTATTCGAGCATCTAAAAAATAATAGATAGGTATCCTACTCTAGCCCCCTCTCTGCGTTCTCCTTTATCTCCTCCAACTCTGCGTCCCCATGTACAGCTCAATCCCCACCCAAGCCCATGATTGGTCGAATGAAATCAATTTAGTCAAAACAAGATTCGATCGAGAATTCAAACAAGAAGCCTTTGAATTGCCCGCCGAAGTCGAATCTATGCCCTTATTTCGAGAATGGATCGGTCGAAGTCTCGCCCCAAAAATCACCTCCCCATTTTGGGAATTAGCCCAATTCAAAAAGAATCAACGCTGTCTAGATATCGGGTGCGGTGTGAGTTATTTGATCTACCCTTGGGCGGAATGGGAAACCTATTTTTATGGACAAGAAATAAGTACAGTTGCCCGTAATGCCCTCAATTCTCGCGGCTCCCAACTAAATTCTAAATTATATAAAGGGGTACAGTTAGGAGCCGCTCATCAATTGCAATATGAAGATGATACATTCGATCGAGCGATCGCCACAGGCTTTAGTTGTTATTATCCACCTGAATATTGGAAACTCGTCTTACAAGAAGTAAAACGAGTCCTAAAACCAGATGGAATATTTATCTTTGATGCGATCGATCCAGATACACAAATAGCTGAAAACTGGGCAATCCTCGAAATGTATCTCGGTGCGGAAGTCATTCTTTCTCCTCTATCTCAATTTACCGAACTAGTTAAATCAGTTGGTGGTAAAGTAAATAGCACCAAACAAGGAGATCTATTTCGGATGTACCAAATTAGTTTCGACAAGTAAATTCGGCTCTTCACCACTTAGTACAATCGATGCTTGTCACTATACTAGCGAGAGAGCCTACCCGCTTAACCAAATATTTGGGCAATACTCTTCATTGTCCGAAATAATCTATGAGAACAACCAGGAAAAGCTTTAAAGTCAAATCTTTGATAGAATCTAACTGCATCATCATCAATTGCATCTACTACAACCGCAAAGCAAGCAGTAGCTTTACTGACAGCGAGACTGCGGGTAAAAGCATCCATGATTAATAATTTTCTCCAACCAGAGCCTTTATAATCTTCAGCCACTGCTAATCTACCGATTAAAGTTACACCAACAATCGGATACTTAGGTAGTTTCTTAACGATCTCTGCTGGCAATTGTGCTAAGTCGATCCCACTCATTGACAGAGTATAATAACCAATTATTCTTTGATGTTCTTTATCATAAATAACGTAAGGAATCGCAATATTTTTCTTTCGATCTTGGGTAGCGGTAGACTGTAAATAACGATCGAGTTGTTCGTTACCACAGCTAAAAGCCGCTTTATTGTGATGCTGGGCGAGGGGTTCGATCTCAAAATCAAGGGATTCAGGATTTCGCACTAATCCGCTCCCTGTTTATTCATCATCTGTGCATACCATTTAGCATCTGCAATCCCACGTTCGCTCGGAGGCTCAGGATTTAACAATGCTTCTGCAAATATTAGTCGATCTCGATCGGTTAATTCAATCAGTTCGCGATCTTTAATTGTCTGAATAGCAGCATCAGCCAAAACGGAAATCATGAACTCAGTCAGGTTTTGTCCGCGTAAACCAGCAGCTCTTTCCATTAGTTGCTTTTGATCCACCGTTACGCGAGCTTCTAGTCGAGCAGTCTTAGCAATTTTAGGAGGTTTCGTTGTGGAATCTGTGTCTATTTCCATACTGTTAGTTGGAGAATTTAGAGATTTAAGAACATCATATCACAGTACGGCTGTTAAGCGTACGGATATGAGTGGAAGAACAATGACAAATTGAAACTAAGCCGATCGAGCCATTGACAGCGATCGCAAAATTGTACTAGAATGGTAATTTGTCAACAGTTGGAACCACTTAGGTGACTGTAAAAATTTCTAACAATGCCAACTATTCAACAACTAATTCGGAAAGCTCGCCAAGACTACAAAGTCAAAACTAAGTCGCCCGCGCTCAAGGAATGCCCTCAGCGTCGCGGCGTGTGTACTCGCGTCTACACCACCACTCCCAAGAAACCAAACTCAGCTCTGCGTAAAGTAGCGCGGGTGCGGTTGACATCTGGATTTGAAGTTACAGCATACATTCCTGGTATCGGTCACAACCTTCAGGAACACTCTGTCGTCATGATTCGTGGCGGACGGGTAAAAGATTTACCTGGGGTTAGATATCACATCATTCGCGGTACATTGGATACTGCTGGAGTCAAAGATCGCAAGCAAGCTCGTTCCAAATATGGAACCAAGCGGCCTAAAGCTGCTAAGTAATTCTGGTATTCTGTGAGCGATCGCTCCAAAATTCCGGTATTAACTATATTTGTAAGCTTAGACAAACTAATCGCTGTTGTAGCGACGCGGGATGCACCCATGCTGAGGGTGCAGTGCGGGTTGCCACATTTCGAGTGCTCGGTGGCAACAGTTACAAAGCACTCATCACAATTGCCTAAGTGGAGATCGATAGAGTAGTCTGCGGTTTCGTTGCAACTGGTACGTCGCGATATTTCGATTCGCGATCCCACAACTGAAGATTGCTAAATTAGTCCACAAGCAAGTTCCATCACTAATTTAATCCTTTCGATCTATGTCTCGCAGAACCACAGTCCAAAAACGCCCCGTCCCACCGGATGCGGTTTATAATAGCCGTCTCGTCAACATGATGGTACGTCGCATCATGCGGAGCGGCAAAAAATCCATCGCTTATCGCATTATCTATGATGCGATGAAAACGATCGAAGAGCGGACTGGCAACGATCCGCTCGAAACTTTTGAGAAAGCCGTCAAAAATGCTACTCCCCTCGTGGAAGTCAAAGGTCGTCGGGTAGGTGGTGCTACATATCAAGTACCGATGGAAGTCAAGCCCGATCGCGGTACAGCCCTAGCTATGCGCTGGTTGATTAATTTCTCCCGCTCGCGCGCGGGGAAATCTATGTCTGGAAAATTGGCTAACGAGCTGATGGATGCAGCGAATGAGACTGGTAGTGCAATTCGGAAGCGGGAAGAAACCCACCGGATGGCAGAAGCGAACAAAGCTTTCGCTCACTATCGTTATTAGAGTTTGAAGAATTAGACCAAAACTCTAGTCTGGGGCAACTGTGTTCATCACACCGCCCCAAAAAAGGATACAATTCTAATGAAGATTAATTAATTTTACATTGGCAACCGACAAGTAAGGAGGTTATTGTGCCACGTACCGTCCCGTTTGAGAGAGTGCGCAACATCGGGATTGCAGCCCACATTGATGCGGGCAAAACAACCACTACCGAGAGAATTTTATATTATTCCGGGGTTGTTCATAAGATCGGCGAAGTTCACGAAGGAACTGCTACCACCGACTGGATGGTGCAAGAACAAGAGCGTGGAATCACCATCACCGCAGCCGCAATCAGCACGACTTGGAAAGATCACAAGATCAATATCATTGATACCCCAGGACACGTAGACTTCACAATCGAAGTCGAACGTTCCATGCGGGTACTCGATGGTGTAATCGCTGTATTTTGCTCTGTTGGTGGTGTCCAGCCTCAATCGGAGACGGTATGGCGACAAGCCGATCGGTATAAAGTGCCCCGGATCGTCTTTGTGAATAAGATGGATCGGACTGGTGCGAATTTCTTCAAGGTGTACGAGCAAGTTTGCGATCGAATGAACGTCAACGCCGTACCCATTCAGATTCCGATCGGTGCTGAAGGTGACTTTGCTGGTGTAATTGACTTGGTTACAATGCGGGCATTCTACGCCTTAGACGATCTGGGCAAAGACGTTGAAGAACGTGACATTCCTGACGATCTCCGAGCCAAAGCCGAAGAATTTCGCCTCAAGCTAGTAGAATCTGTCGCGGATACCTCCGATGAATTGACCGAGAAATATCTCGAAGGCGCGGAAATTAGTCAAGCTGAAATCAAAGCAGCCATCCGCAAAGGGACGATCTCTGGATCGATCGTCCCCATGTTCTGCGGATCTGCATTCAAGAACAAAGGCGTTCAAGCATTGCTAGATGCAGTGATTGACTACCTCCCCTGTCCGACTGAAGTACCTGCAATTAAAGGGAAATCAGTCGATGATGAGACAGTGGAAATCGAACGTCCTGCTGATGACGATCAACCGTTTGCAGCATTGGCATTTAAGATCATGGCGGATAAGTATGGTCGATTGACCTTTATCCGCGTCTACTCTGGAGTAGTCAAAACTGGAACCTACGTGATGAATCCTACCAAGGGTAAACGCGAACGGATCTCCCGCTTGATTATCCTCAAAGCAGACGATCGCCAAGAAGTAGACGAACTTCGTGCAGGTGACTTGGGAGCCGTACTCGGACTCAAAGACACCTTTACAGGCGATACTTTGTGTGATGAAGACAACCAGGTAATTCTGGAGTCACTATTCATCCCCGAACCAGTGATTTCACTGGCGGTAGAACCGAAGACCAAACAGGACATGGAGAAGCTCTCCAAGGCTCTGATCTCCCTGTCTCAGGAAGATCCGACCTTCCGCGTCCACACTGACCCTGAGACCAACCAGACCGTAATTGCGGGGATGGGGGAACTCCACTTGGAGATTTTGGTCGATCGGATGTTGCGCGAATTTGGGGTCGAAGCAAATATCGGTGCGCCACAGGTGGCTTATCGCGAGACTATCCGCAAGACAGTCAAGCAAGAAGGTAAGTACATCAAACAAAGTGGTGGTAACGGTAACTACGGTCACGTAGTCATTGAAGTCACTCCCAGCGAACCTGGTGCGGGTTTGGAGTTTGTCTCCAAAGTCGTCGGTGGCTCGATTCCCAAGCAGTACATCAATCCGATCGAACAAGGGATCAAAGAAACCTGTGAGTCTGGGATTTTGGCTGGTTATCCAGTCATCGATCTCAAAGTCACCCTGATTGACGGTTCGTATCACGACGTTGACTCCAATGAAATGGCATTTAAGATTGCGGCATCGATCGCAATTAAAGAAGCCGTCATGAAAGCTCAAGCAGTCTTGCTCGAACCAGTCATGAAAGTAGAAGTTGAAGTTCCCGACAACTTCTTGGGCAACGTCATCGGCGATCTCAACTCCCGCCGAGGGCAGATCGAAGGTCAAGAAGCGGCACCGAATATCTCCAAGGTATCGGCAAAAGTTCCCCTCGGGGAAATGTTTGGTTATGCAACCAACATCCGCTCCAACACCCAAGGTCGCGGGATCTTCTCAATGGAATTTAGCCATTATGATGAAGTTCCCCGTAACGTAGCAGAAGCGATCGTTACCAAAAACAGAGGGAAATAAACTGATAAATTGTCAATAGTTTAGTATGGTGTAAAGGCGAAAAGAGCATGAGTAAATTATGACCTTCAAAGCCAATAGCAACTGCCCAAACTTTTTGACAATCCAGTTGAAGTCTACAAGAGGAAATTAAGGAATAAAGGATACATGGCACGCCAGAAGTTTGAAAGAAATAAGCCCCACGTCAACATCGGTACAGTCGGTCACGTCGATCACGGCAAAACTACTCTAACCGCAGCCATCACCATGTCCCTCGCGGCAATTGGTGCAGCTAAAGCGCGGAAGTATGACGAAATTGATGCCGCTCCCGAAGAAAAAGCGCGTGGTATCACCATCAACACCGCCCACGTAGAGTACGAAACCGTAACCCGTCACTACGCACACGTAGACTGTCCTGGACACGCTGATTATGTCAAAAACATGATCACTGGTGCAGCCCAAATGGACGGCGGTATCTTGGTTGTATCTGCGGCTGATGGCCCAATGCCTCAGACACGCGAGCACATCCTCTTGGCGAAACAAGTTGGTGTACCTCGTCTAGTTGTGTTCATGAACAAAACTGACTTGGTTGATGACGATGAGCTTCTAGAACTCGTCGAAATGGAAATTCGCGAACTTCTTTCCTTCTATGACTTCGACGGCGATAATATCCCCGTAGTCTCTGGTTCTGCCGTCAAAGCTGTAGAGCAAATGATTGCTAACCCCAAGACTATCCAAGGTGAAAACCAATGGGTAGACAAAATCTACGACCTAATGGCAGCAGTAGATGACTATATCCCTACTCCTGAGCGGGAAGTAGACAAACCCTTCTTGATGGCAGTTGAGGACGTATTCTCGATCACTGGTCGTGGTACAGTTGCAACTGGTCGGATCGAACGTGGAAAAGTCAAAGTTGGCGAAAACGTCGAAATCATCGGAATTCGCGACACAAGAAGTACCACCATCACTGGTGTGGAAATGTTCCAGAAGTCCCTCGACGAAGGGTTTGCTGGCGATAACGTCGGCGTACTAATGCGTGGGATCCAAAAAGCCGACATCGAGCGCGGTATGGTCATTGCCAAGCCTGGTAGTGTCAAACCTCACACTGAGTTTGAAGGTGAAGTCTATGTACTTACCGACAAAGAAGGTGGTCGTAAGACTCCATTCTTCCCTGGCTACCGTCCTCAGTTCTACGTCCGTACCACTGACGCAACTGGAAACATCAAAGCCTTTACTGCCGATGACGGTAGTGCTGCTGAAATGGTTATGCCTGGAGATCGGGTCAAAATGACTGTAGAACTCATCAACCCAGTCGCAATCGAACAAGGAATGCGCTTCGCAATTCGCGAAGGCGGTCGTACTATCGGTGCGGGTGTAGTTTCTCAAATCATCAAATAGGTTAATTACCTAAAGTAAAGGGAGATGTACAAAATGTACATCTCCCTTTTGTTTTGGCGCAAAATTTAATTAGCACCTGAAAACTGAGACTATTTGGTAGAATAAAAGCAAGGGCTGAGTTTAAATAATTATTTGTCAAAATTATGGACAGAGTTACTATTCCTGATGTTCTAACATTAGAAGAAGCTTCAGATTACTTGCGATTATCAATTGAAACAGTTGCTAATCTAGCTTTAAAAGGTAATATTCCTGGTCGAAAAATTGAAAATGATTGGAGATTCTTGAGATCGGCCATCGATGACTGGTTGCGTGCCAAGAATAGTAGCTCAGTCTTGCTGTCTCAAGCAGGTATTTTAGCAGATGATGACTCTCTTACTCAATTGAGAGCATCAATTTATCAAGCTAGAGAACGTCCCGAAATCGATGATAATTTAGGGATCTAAATTAATGTATTTGCTCGACACTGATACCTTGACACATCTTCATGCTGGTAACTCTAATGTTATCGAGCGATGGTTATTGGTGGGGTTGGGCGGGTTTTGTTTGGACATGGTTAGTATTTGGCAAAGGAGATCCCATAAACCCGCCCCTACGCACTAAATATCCGCCAATATGTCAGAGATTAATTCTCGATCGATCCAATTCACCCGATCGATAAATACCAATTTCAAGGGACTGTAGGGGTGGGTTTATGCTAACCAATACCCCTAAATTCAAACAACCTCAAACAAAACCCACCCAAACCCACCAGCAGATCCAGAATGTCAGAAATTAATCGGCGATAATCCGATCGACAAATACCAATTTCGATGCGGAAAATATGACAGACATAGGTTATTGGTGGGGTTGGGCGGGTTTTGTTTGGACATGGTTAGTATTTGGCAAAGGAGATCCCATAAACCCGCCCCTACGAACCCGTACAGGCAAATATACTATCGATGAAGTCTAGCGATCGGCCCGTCCTTCGGTAAAATGCCAGTAATTTGCCAAATAATTTACGGATATTTAGGAGATGGGCGAAATCAATGCTATAATTGGGAGCTTAGTATTTTCCTGACCAAGCTTCAATGCCTTGAGCATTGCCCTACAATCTAGCCAAAACATTGAAGCTAAGATTTGGGAACTTTAAATATTTACTCGTACCTTGACAATTCGTCTCCAAAAATTATGGCTACCGTTACTCAGCAGAAAATTCGCATCCGATTAAAGGCATTCGATCGCCGTCTTTTAGATACCTCATGCGATAAAATTGTCGAAACAGCAACTCGTACAGGTGCGACAGCGATCGGCCCCATCCCGCTCCCTACCCGCCGCCGGATCTATTGCGTACTCCGATCTCCCCACGTAGATAAAGATTCACGAGAGCATTTTGAAACTCGTACTCACCGCCGCATCATTGATATCAAAGATCCATCCGCCAAAACGATCGATGCCCTAATGAAACTAGATCTACCCGCAGGTGTAGATATTGAAGTGAAACTCTAAAAGAGTGTAGAGTTGGGAGTTGGGAGCGAAAAGTGCGTTCTTTGGCTTTGCCCAAGTGAAGCACCTTTTCAAGACAGTGGAGAGTGCTGAATTCTAGGAGTGGTAAATTTTAATCCAAAATCCAAAATTCAAAATCCCAACTCCAAAATCCAAAATTCAAAATCCCAACTCCCCATTCCCTTCTGGGTGTAAATCCGTTAACCTAGGGATAGAAAACCCTGCTTTAAATTAACTTGGCAAATGGCACCATCTTCTTCAATTGCTGTGAGAGAACTTCCTCTATTTCCGCTCCCCGAACTGGTGCTATTTCCGGGTCGTCCGCTACCGATGCACATTTTTGAGTTTCGTTATCGGATTATGATGAATACGATCGTCGGTAGCGACAGACGGTTTGGAGTGTTGATGTGGGACTCTGTAAAAGGACAACCAGCAGAAATCGGCTGTTGTGCAGAGATTATTCATTTTCAACGTTTGCCCGACGATCGGATGAAAGTTTTGACGATGGGACAACAACGGTTTAGAGTCCTGGAATATGTGCGCGAGAAGCCCTACAGAGTGGGTTTGGTGGAGTGGATCGAAGATCGTCCCACTGAGGAGGATTTGCGCCCTATAGCGACCGAAGTAGAGGGGTTACTGCGAGATGTGGTGCATCTCTCTGGCAAGCTCACCGACCAACCGATCGAGTTGCCCGAAAATCTACCCAGTTTGCCTTTAGAATTGTCCTATTGGGTTGCCAGTCATTTTGATGGGGTGGCCGTGGAACAACAAGCTTTGTTGGAGATGCAGGATACCAATACTCGTCTAGAGCGGGAAGTAGAAATTTTGACATCTACCCGCAATCATCTAGCGGCAAGAACTGCTCTCAAGGATGCTCTCGCATAATCTATGAAAAGTATTGCAATTGCTGCGGGGATAACCTTACTTATTGCTTCAACTACTTCTGCAAAATCTCCACCCGAACCCAATACTGTCGAACAGTTAGCAATTGAAGTTGCTGATGCTTATGTCAAGAAAAGTTTGGGTAGACTCGATCGCAAATATCCCGTACAGGGCAAGGTAAAGATTGAGATCGAGGATTCTCTGAGCGGAGGTGACAGGGAAACTAAGTCGGTCTCAAAAGAGTTTCGCCAGCTCGAACAGGGTGAAAAATGGCTCAGAAGTAGATCGAGAGATGAGTTTCCCGTACGTCAGAGTAAACCGTTAATCGGCTGCAAACAAGGTAGTTGTACTTACGATTTTAGTGCAGGTATTTTGCACAATCAGCTTTATCTCAAAAAAATAAGTTATGGCTATAAAAATGGTCGTCCCTATTTGAAAACAATATATTTGCTTGATGGTAACTAATTTCAGAGGAGAGACAATCTATTTCTCAAACTATTGAGATCGAATATCCTCGACTTCTCGGAGAAGTCGGGGATATATTGTGGGTTAAAAGAGATTTTTAATCACTCTTGGCACCTTTTTCACGCAGGAGTCGGGCGACTTCTTCTGCATCTTTTCGCTTGCTGGATTCTTCTAATAGATCGTGACGGGTAAAGGCTTCGTCATCGGTTTCTGATGTTGTGAAACTACGTGCAGATTTGGGTTTGGGTTCTAAATCGTACAATCCATACCAATTACGAGCAGTCAGCCAGAGAATCGAGAGCAACCCAGCAACACTGAGAGTTAATCCGCGATAACCAATCAGGAAACCAGATACAGGGGTAATAACACCGACGATCGTACAAATAATCGCCGCTACTGAAATCCGCCAATTATTTCGCCCCAAACCCCAGACTAAGACGAGTAAACCGATCGAAATCCCGATCCAAGCATAAAGGGGATTGGTGAGACGGCTAAAATATGTCAGGGTAAACATACTGGCAAAAAATATCAGCCCACAGATCGCCGCATCTGTCAATCTCACTGGGATCGAGAAGTACAATAGCAGCATCCACCAGAGCAATATCCCTGGCGCGACTAGTAATAATAGCGGTAAAGCTCCAGACTGAGCCGTAACAGTCGGTGCAGCTACCACTCCAAACGGTTTTTGCACAGAAGCATTTTTGTCAAATGCCCAAGTAAATATCTTTTGTTCGCCGCTACTATCGACTTTGGTGGGGACAATTCCACCGAGGAAATTGAGTTTGGGTACCTTGGTGGCGATCGTCATCCCAAAGTTGGCTAGAGAGCCATCCTTGGGGCTATAAATCCATTGTGGGGAACCTTGGGCGCGATAGCTAACACGGAGCTTACCGACTCTACCAGGGGGGACTTGGAGGGGGAAGTTATATTCGCCTGGGTTCGTTGGGGCTAGTTTCTTGCCATTTTGTTCGACATCGAAGTTTT
Source organism: Chamaesiphon sp. VAR_4_metabat_408 (assembly GCA_031422115.1). Taxonomy (GTDB): domain Bacteria; phylum Cyanobacteriota; class Cyanobacteriia; order Cyanobacteriales; family Chamaesiphonaceae; genus Chamaesiphon. Next base: position 38,337 of record JANOPX010000327.1, read on the forward strand.
GAAGTAGGGAATAACCAGTCGGTGGGGTGATTTGGAATACCAATTGACTGGTTACACCTGCGGTATTGGTGACTTGATAGTCGCCTTTGAAGTCGATGAGATAATTTTTGCCGTCGCTGGAGTTGTCTTGAATGGGGCTAATGTTGACTTGGAGATTGGAACCACTAACTGATGTTTGTCTAGTGACATCTTTTTTATCCTGAACCTTGACTAATTTGCCATTGAGCTGGGTGGTGTAGACGTAGGGTTCTTGGGTGGTGTAGCTGACTTGGGGCGAGGCTTGTTGGATGGTTTCGCCAGCGATGTCGGGGGAGGTTTGGGCTACTCTTGCTCGTTCCCAATTACCTTGCCGATTGGCGATGGTGGAGCAAAACAGGAAGCCACCAAGGATGAGTACGGAGACTAGTACTGTATGTTGTAATACTTGCAGAAATCGATCGGCACTTATCGCCATATCGCCGAGAACAAAATTTCGCGATTGGGGCTGTTGTTGGCGCGAAAAATTGACCAAAGCCATGCCAGCAGTCAACATAATCGCGATCGCGATAAAAATTGCTACAGCGATGGGTAATTGACTGGCGATTTGACTGAGATACTGTGGTTGCGTCAGATCTGGCAATCCAGTTTGGGCAATTTGAAAAGAATGTAGTTGGGATTCGATCATTGGTAAGTTCCTCTAAAAATTTGTTTTAAAACTTTTTTACGATCGTTAGCGCAGCCTCTCCTTCAGAGCATCGGTTGCTGACAATTTGTTTGTTGACGATGATGATATCTATTTTTCAGAAAGTCTCGATTTCTCTACCGTTCGCATCCTCTAGAGTAAACTAGTTTGATAACTACCAAAATTTTTGACTGTTTCGGCATAGTCGATGAGATCGGCAAGCGCAGATTTTAAGGCATGACAATTGAGGTCTGTCTCAATGTCGATAAAAAACAAATATTCGCCCAGAGAACGTTTACTAGGGCGCGATTCGATGCGGCTCAAATTCAATTCCCGACTTGAAAAGAAATTCAAAGCTGTCACGAGTCCGCCAGAACTATTCGATCGCAAACTAAAGGCAACTGAGGTACATTTGCCTACTCCAGATGATGCCAAACCGATCGCCCAAAATTTGGTTTGATTGTCGGGGTAATCATTAATTGGGTGAGCGAGAATGGGTAAGTCATACAAATTAGCTGCCCTAACCGAAGAAATTGCCGCAGTTTTGGGATAGTTGGCGAGGGTAGTTAGAGCGGCGGTGGTAGAATTGTCCGCCACAGGAGTAGCTTGGGGGAGATACTGTTGCAACCATTCCTGACATTGAGCCAAGGCTTGAGGGTGAGAATAAATAGTCTCGATTTGACTAAAATCCGTGGCGACGGAAATTAAGGCATGATGGATGGGGAGGATTAAGGCTTGTTGAATCTGAAGTCCATTTAATTGCCAGATGGTATCCAGGGTCATCGCCACGCTACCCTCGATCGAGTTTTCCACAGGTACTACAGCTAGCTCTGTCTCCCCATCTACGACTGCTTTGAGTGTCCGCGCAATATTTGGATAGGGTTGCAACTCGAAGTCTTTGTCAGAGCTATCCATCCGAGCATAAGCCATCGCTGCTGCTTCAGCATAAGTACCTGTAGGGCCTAAATGGGCGATGGTTGTCATGGGATGAGGGGTGAGGGTTCAGGGGTCAGGGGTGAGGGTGAGAGGGGGACGGGGGGACGGGGGGACGGGGGGACGGGGAGATTAAGCGTGGAATATTCACACCTAACAACTCCTCACTCCTCACTCCTCACTCCCAACTATCTAAATCTTGGTATAAAATTCAATATACCATTAGTGGCTTATCGCTCGATCGTTTCATCACAAATAGAGGGCTTTTTTCATCTTTTTCTGATAGGATATTAGATAGCAAAAATATTTATGTAAATACACATAGATTTACCCAAGAAATTGCGATATTGATTTACTAACCCCGATTTAGTTAAGTAAAATCACCCCCCTATCTATCGTCTCTACACATGCAGATTGTCAAATTTACAGCCAGTCGATCGATCGATTTAGCTGTGCCAAAACAGAGCATACCGATTCAACACTACCTCCGTCAGCCACATCGCTTAGTACGATCGCTAGTGGATCCAGATCGCATCAAGCAGATTGGCGATGATGAGTTTTGTTTGGCGATGCGCTCGTTAAATTTTTTCAACTTTAGCCTCCAACCAACCGTATATTTACGGGTATGGGCGGAAGCGGATGGTACTGTACGGATAGTCTCGACTGGCTGCGAAATTCGCGGGGTAGATTATATCGATCGTCGTTTTAGTCTCAATCTGAGTGGTAAATTGTCGCCTCATGACAGACAGGGGCAAACTTATCTAGCAGGCAGTGCGGATCTAGAAGTTAAGGTAGATCTCCCGCCTCCATTGGGTTTCACTCCAGCGGCAATCGTCGAAGCTGCGGGAAATAGTTTGCTAAAAAGCATCCTGCTCACTTTCAAACAAAGATTGATGCACCAGTTATTGGATGATTATTCGGCTTGGGCGAGAACCGCATCTGTCACTGAGCGCGACAATTTAGGGTTGAAAAGCAATGGTTTAGGCATCGAGGGTAAGAATGCCTAATTGGATCGCGTTACTGCGTTCTATCGCCATCCTGACGGGGCTGAAGGAACGTCGATGTTCGATACAGATGCCATATTGTTCGATCGCCGCCAGATGTTTGGTGGTACCATAGCCTTTATGCTGGGCTAGATCGTAGGCTGGATAAATAGTGTCTAGGTGGGTTAACAATCGATCGCGCCAGACTTTGGCTAAAATACTTGCAGCGGCGATCGAGATCGATCTATCTTCGCCTTTAATTAAAGTTTGTTGGGGTAAATTTAAGTTCGGAACCTGTTTATTTCCGTCGATTAGACACAATTCTGGTGTTATGGTTAATCCAATAATCGCTCTGTTCATGGCTAAGAGACTGGCTTGGAGGATATTTAACTCATCAATCTCTGCGACAGTAGCCACACCGATCTGATGTGCGATCGAGATTTCTTGAATATGAGAAACTAGCTGTTTCCGTCGAGTAGCTGAAAGTTTTTTGCTATCTTTTACCCCCAAATCTCGAAGTTCCAACAGTTTAGACTTGGGCAAAATCACAGCGGCTGCAACTACTACCCCAAACAACGCCCCCCGCCCCACCTCATCGACACCCGCGATGAGGGTTTCCAAACAATCTAATTCATGAGTCATCAAGAATATAGGTAGGTTGGGTTGAGCCTCGAAACCCAACACTCTAGGGATGTTGGGTTTCGAGGCTCAAC
>JANOPX010000328.1:0-4645 GCA_031422115.1 Chamaesiphon sp. VAR_4_metabat_408
AGACACCCGACACTACAAATCCTTCCCCCCGTCCCCCCTACCCCCGTCCCCCCTCCCCCCTCCCCCCTCCCCATGCTCAACCGCCTCACCAACTGGCTAGAAACCACCTGGGTAGCTCCCGCCTACGCTGGTTGCTTACTCGCAAGCATCACGATTTGTTTCTTTGGCGCGGCGACGAATACGATGGCTGGGTGGTTGTATGTATTGAGTGGCGTGGGTATGGCATTGCTCGGTGTCGCCGCAATGTTACCACCTCGATCGCTCAAATCCTTGACGATCCAAAGAATGTCGATCGATCCTGTCACTGCTGGTGGAGAGTTGGAAATAACGATCGCGATTCAAAATCGATCGCCAGTCGTCCAAAGTCTATTTCAAGTCCAAGATTTGGCCCCATTTGGCGACATGAAGCCCCCGCTAACTGCTGTCGAGACAATTCCAGCGCAAGGCGAGTATAAATGGGTTTATCGCCAACCTACCCAGCAACGGGGAGTATATCAATGGGAGCGGATCGTACTTCGTAGTGGTGCGCCGATCGGCTTATTTTGGTGTCGGCGATATCGTCAGGCTCCAGCTACTGCTTATGTTTATCCCCAAATCCTCAGTTTATCCCAGTGTCCGCTGATTGAAGGCATGGGCGAACGCGACAGGCGCAAATCCCAGTCGAATAGTCGCCAGCTAGAATCGGCTACAGAGGGTGTAACTCGATCGCTCCGTCCCTACCGTTATGGCGATCCTTTTCGATCGATCCACTGGCGAACTAGTGCCAGATACGGTGAATTTCAGGTACGAGAACTAGAGATCGATCGCGGCGGACAAGATCTAGTCATTTATCTCGATAGTAGTGCAGATTGGGATCCAGCCGACTTTGAAAGAGCGGTAATTGCTGCATGTTCCCTCTATTTTTATGCCAATCGCTCCCCCCAATTTAATGTCAAATTTCAAACAGCCGGAAGTCCCTTAATTTCCAACGAACGTCAAGTCCTCGAAACCCTCGCCGCCGTACAATTTGGCGGGAGCGTTCGACATGAGATGCCGACAACTTCATGCGTATGTTTGACGAGCGATCTCAACCGATTGAATTCCCTACCATCAGGAAGTCGATGGCTACTCTGGAGTCAAAATTCACGAGCAGAATCTACAAATGATGGCATCATCATCAACCCCACCCAATCTCTAGAACAACAACTCAGCAACAACAACTTGGGCAATCGATCGTCAACCACAAGCTACCATGAATCTCCATCTCAAACTTCTACTTTCGACCTAAATTAACTACTGAAAACTAGACGGTGGGCAGTGCCCACCCTACAGTTACTACTTCAAACTTAGATGGTGGGCAATGCCCACCCTACACAACTACACAACTAGATTCAACAGTTCCGATCCGCAATCCAAAATCAAAAATCAAAAATCAAAAATCAAAATGCGCCAACCTTCAGGGAGTAAAATCGAAATAGCAAGTACAGTCGATCGATTAGAACTGAAGATTCCGGCGCGATTTCGACCAGATCGAGCAGCAAAACATCAATTAGTATTTGTGGGGTCGATGGATCTACTCGTATTCTGCCTAACCATTCTGACAATCTATATCTCCATTCCCCTGTCATCATCGACCTCAGAAGGAGCAGTTAGAGTTGGATTGGGAGTAGCAATGATGTTTGTACTTCCCCTCACATTATGGCTGTTCAAAGCTGGTTTGCGGATGTCATTCGACGTAGCCGACAAATTTTTGTCCCATACAGTAATTGAGATCGATCGCCGCCAATTTAGCCTATCAAAGCATCTCTATAGCCTCGAACGCGAGCGACCAAAACATGTCAAAACTCAAGAAATCAGTCAAGTAATTGTCGATACTTATCGACACCCAGATCTCGAAGTCCCAAAAGTCAGTTTGATGTTAGAATTACGGGAAATCGATCCGATTAGAGTACTTAGCACTGGGCAAGATCTCACCGAAAAAGAGATAAAATGGCTCGCTACCGAAATTAGTGATTGGTTGGGGGTAAATTTATCGATTAATGCCATCGATTTAAGCTAATTAAGATGACAATCTAAGCTAAAATGTAGTTATATTAATCTTACTCGACAACTCTTTCATTTCACGATCGAGTAATTCCATAAAGCTCTTCTTATTACTGCTCCAGAATATTGGTTCGCCGATCGCGATATCGCAGAAAAATGGGACTAAAATCATCTCACCTTTAGGTAGAACCTTGCCCAATCCATAGATAAATGCTGGATAAATTGGCACCTCTGGATGAAGTTTTGCTAGGTGGGCGATCCCACTCTGAAAGCTAGCTAGAGACTCTGGTTCACCTCTAGATCCTTCTGGATAAATAATCAAAATCTCTCCCCGCTCTAATGCTTCAGAACATTTGGCTAAGGGATGTTCGGTACAACTAGATTTATTGCGTTCGAGTGGAATAATCTTGATAATATGGATTGCAAACCATGCCAGAGTCTGGTTTTGCAAAAAATATTCGGCGGCGGCTACAGGGCGCAATAAATGAAGCAATCGTAAGGGAAAAATCGTCATCAGTACTATCGTATCTAGATGACTATTATGATTGGCACAGATAATCGCAGGGCCTACTTTTGGTAATCGACTGAGATCGATAATGCGTAAGCCAATTACCAATAGTACCACCAGACGGACTATTGTTGCAAAAAATAGTAGTCGCAAGAGCCGATTCAAATGAGCATTCCTCGAAAATAGAAGTAAACAGTGAAGTGAAAAAATATTGGGGCAGTATAAGTCAGACTATCAAGGCGATCGAGAATACCACCATGTCCGGGAATAGAAGTACCACTATCTTTGACTCCCAAATCTCGTTTGAGAGCGGAAATAGTCACATCACCAATGAATCCAGCACAACTAATTATTAGTCCGATCGCTATAGAATGAATTAGATTGAATGGAGTCAACCAGGGTGCGATAATGACTGCTAAGATTGTCGTAGTGCCAATCCCGCCAATTAGCCCTTCCCAAGTTTTATTCGGACTAACGGTGGGGGTAACTGGATGACTACCAAAAGATTTGCCCCAAATATACTGTGCGATATCATTAATCTCAGTCAGAAATACTAAATACAAAACCAATCCAGCACTACCTGCAATTGGATTACCGCGATCGGGCAACATTAGTAAATAAGCTAGATGTCCCAAACTAAATACTGTTAACATCAGACCCCAGTGAATGGTACCGATCGCTTTGAGAAAACCCTCAGTTTCGCCAGCAATGACCATCCGCATTGGCAAGAATAGAAACATATAGACAGGTACAAAAATTAGAAACATCACATACCATTCAATCGAGATCCAATAATATTGAATCGCGATCGCCAAATATGCCCAAAATAGTACGCGGCGATCGGATAAACGAGTCGGAATCAAAGATATATATTCTTTAAATGCGAGGAAACTCAAAAACCCAAATAGAAAAATTGCGATCGATCGATTTGCGACCAATATACCAGCAAATATCGCCACAATCCAACACCAAGAAGTCATCCGCTGTTGAAGTTCGCTCTGTTGATAAGCTGGAACTATATATACAGTGAAAGTAGCAGTTATCAACAGGAACGCAATTACACCCAAAGACCACAATACATTATCGGCGGGAAGATTATACAGCATCTTGTTTCGTCTCAACTAAGGTACTATTAATCCGATTGACGATCGTCAAAACTGACAAAGCAATTAAACCAATCCACACCAAATCCAACCAAGGATTGGGGAATATGCCAAATAGATAAAGTATGGCAATAATACTAAACATTACCCCTCGATCGGTCTTGTACATGGGACCATCATACTGCCTGCTACCACCAACTGTCAGCCCCAAAACTCCCGTCAATTCACTAATTATCGATAACACCACCAAGATGGCTACCAAGTAGCCAGAAACACCCGGCAATAAGCCGAAGGGCAGAAAGATCGCCGCATCAAAAACCACATCAGCTAGTTCATTCAAAATACCACCTAATGTCGATTTCATCTGATGTTCGCGAGCTAACATGCCATCAATGACATTTAGCGTCGCTCGCACCAACATCAACGGTGGTATTAATATTAATAGTGAGTTATTCCAGAGCACCAAACCACCACAGACAAAGGCTAGGGAAGTTGTAAAAATTGTTACTTGATTTGGCGTTACCCCAATTTTAGCCAGCCAAGGGACGATCGGTCTGATTAAATTTTGTGATGCTGGTTTAAGCTGATAAATAGTTGGCATAAAAATTAATATGGTGGTAGAAACCATCGACTATTTCTGTCTATGTCAAAATATTACACCAGATAAGTAGCGATCGGCGATCGGCATAGACAGTTTTTCAACTGGCTGGATCGTTAGATCGGCTGCCCTTACATCGAGATCGCACATTCAATTTTTGGAAGAGGTTGTGGGGTGTGGGTTCTAGGGATATGTAGCACTCGAATATTAGAGGATGTTTGAAAAGTTATTTTAATACGCATACCCTAGAAGACCCCCCCAACCCCCCTTGCCAAGCTATGCGTTACCCACAGATCTCACATGCCATACGGACTGCGGTTTCCACTCTGTAGGGGCAATTCATGAATTGCCCCTACAGAGTGGAAACCGGATCGCTCAAACCCTCGCAAACTCGTCATCTACTTGAGATGAAAT
>JANOPX010000329.1:0-18694 GCA_031422115.1 Chamaesiphon sp. VAR_4_metabat_408
TGAAATTGAGGGTAGGGGCAATTCATGAATTGCCCCTACCCTCAATTTCAGGCGCATTTCATACCTCAATTCAGCAACGCCCTTTTACGAATGATTAGGTACTGATGCAAGATGTGAATTAGTGTTTTCACCCCAACTCCGAACTCTGCAACAAATGTAGATCGCCCCACGTCATAACTAACAGCTAAACTAGAAGTAATAGCAATCCTCGATCGACTTCAATATAGCTTCAAACCCCTGTCCCTCAATCCCCCAATCCCTCATCCCTACCCCATAGGTATCTATGTCAGCACCACAGAACAACTTGCCCACAGATCCTCAAGATCGTAGCACTACCACAGTCAAAAAAAGTGCTAAACATTTCTCACTGCTAGTATTGGGTGGTATTGCTAGTTGTTCCATTGGTTATGTAGCTGCCAAACAGCAGATACCTACGTCGATGGTTGAGTCTCCAGCGATAGCCAACCCCCAAATCGCCAGTAGTGCGCCAATGTTAGCGGGGATAAATAACAACTTTATTACTCAAGTAGTTGACAAAGTAGGGCCTGGAGTAGTCCGAATCAATGCCTCGACAACCATCGCTGCTCGTCAACCATCAGCAGACGTAGACTCTGACGATCCTTTCTTCCAGCGTTTTTTTGGTGATAAAGTACCTCAACAACGCCGCCCGGTAGATCGAGAAATCAAACAAGGTACTGGTTCTGGATTTATCATTGACAGTAAAGGGTTGATTCTCACCAATGCTCACGTTGTCGCTGGCTCGACGAAAGTTACGGTCACACTCAAAGATGGACGGACAATTCAAGGTAAAGTAAAAGGGATCGATCGAGTCACCGATGTTGCGGTGATTGAGATTGCGGAGAAAAATCTGCCCAGTGTATCAATTGGCAACTCTGACGCGCTCAAACCAGGCGAATGGGCGATCGCCATCGGCAATCCCCTAGGATTAGACAATAGCGTTACTGCCGGAATTATTAGCGGTACCGGGCGTACTGGTGCCGAAATTGGTGCAGCAGACAAACGGGTAAATTATATCCAAACCGATGCAGCCATCAATCCAGGCAACTCTGGCGGCCCACTGCTCAACTCATCTGGACAAGTTATCGGCATGAACACCGCCATTTTACGCGGTGCTCAAGGCTTGGGATTTGCCATTCCGATTAATACCGCCCAACGAATTGCCAAACAACTGATTGCCACAGGGAAAGTAGATCATCCGTTCCTGGGTGTCCAAATGATTAATCTTACCCCCCAGCTCAAAGAAGAAATCAATAGCAATCCTGAAGCTAATATTACCGTAGATAAAGACTCTGGGCCACTCATCGCCCGCGTCATCAAGGATTCACCCGCAGCCAAAGCTGGCATCCGCTCTGGCGATATCATTCTGAGTGTCAATGGGAAAGCAGTCCAAAATTCCAACCAAGTACAGCAAGCCCTAGAAATTGGTCAAGTTGGTACCAGCATCAAAGTTGAAGTTCGGCGGAAAAATCAAAACGTTACCCTTGATGTTACCCCAATCGCGGCACCACCGATCGCCGATGAGCGGGAGTAAGGGTGGTAGGGTAGGAGGGTAGGAGGGTGGTAGGGTAGGAGGGTAGTAGGGTAGTAGGGTAGTAGGCTGGTTAATTTTCTCGTCTCCCAGTCTCCCAGTCTCCCAGTCTCCCAGTCTCCCAGTCTCCCAGTCTCCCCCTCTCCCCCTCTCCCCCTCCCCAAACATGCCCATCTACTTCTACGGTCATCAAGAAGAACCTTACGGTTGCTTCTCCAACTTTTCCAGACATGGATTTGTCATGGATAAAGTGTGGTGGAATACCAGCGAACACTATTTTCAAGCGCAGAAATTTGTTGGTACACCACATCTAGAGCAAATTCGATCGGTCAGTACCCCCAATGATGCTGCTAAACTAGGACGAAATCGCCGTTTCCCACTGCGGAGTGATTGGGAACAAGTCAAAGACGATATCATGCTCCGTGCGGTATTGCAAAAATTTGAAACCCACGCCGATATTCGTGAAATCCTCCTCAAAACAGGTGATGAAGAACTCATCGAAAACGCCCCCAACGACTATTACTGGGGCTGCGGCAAAGACGGTAGCGGTAAAAATCAACTCGGCTTGACTCTCGTGCAAGTCCGAGGAATATTGGTTGATAAGTAATAAGTAATAAGTAATAAGTAATAAGTAATAGGGGAAACACACAAATCACTCCCCCTCTCCCCCTCCCCCCCTCCCCCCCTTCCCCTTACCCCTTCCCTAATGATAAAATCCTGGCTGATAATCGGTATCGTCGCGACATTAGTTGCGGTTGGACTAGCAAAACTCAATCCACCAGATGGTTATAGGTGGTTCAATCGTCAACGTCGTCCATCTTGGTTGACTTTTGAGCGATTGATTCCGGCAATTTGGACATTTATCTTTATTTGTGGTGCTTGGTCAGCGTATGTGGTTTGGGAGGTAGCTCCAGGGACTGCCCAAAGCTGGGGCTTGATGGGGTTGTATCTGCTCCTAGAGGTACTAATTATGGCTTATACGCCCGCGATGTTTAGATTTATGAGTCTTAGGGCGGGAACGATTATTGGCGGCGTAGGCTGGATTGTCGGGGTAATTCTGGCTATATTAATTTCGCCGATTTCTGGTACCGGATTATTACTATTAGTACCCTATTTACTCTGGAGTCCGATCGGTACTTATGTCACTTGGGTGATGGAAGGGTTGAATGAGGGGTGAAGGGGACTGGGGGACTGGGGGACTGGGGGACTGGGGGACTGGGGGACTGGGGGACTGGGGGACTGGGGGACGAGGGGATTGAGGAAGTTGTTACCCTACTACCCTCTCCCCGTCTCCCCGTCTCCCCGTCTCCCCCTCCCCCCGTCTCCCCGTCTCCCCCTTCCCCTTGTACAATAACGATCGAACTAAATTTTAGACAGAGATGATGGCGGAAAGTGTAGCACAATTTTTGGAACCGATCGCGAGTCAATTTCGATCGATGAATCTGCCCGAACCGCTGACTCATTGGGGACATCCCTTTTTCATGAGTATTGTGATGTTCGTGATGGGGGGTTATGGCATCTATGCTGGTTGGAAGGGAAGGCTACTGATAGCGACAGATATTGATGTAGCGATTAAGAATAAGACAGAGCATAAGAAGATTATGCCAGTGATGTTCTTGATGATGGTTATCGGTGCTAGTGGCGGGTTGCTATCCTTGGTGATGCAAAATAAGGCAGTCATGGGTAGCTCTCATTTCTTGACGGCGATCGCTATGTTAAGCTTACTCACTATTAATGGTTTAATCTCTGGGACTGGTTTTGGCGGTAATAATCCTGGACTTCGCAAAGCTCACGCCTATCTTGGTAGCTCGATTGTGATTGTCATGGTGGTTCATGCCATGATGGGCTTGAAGTTGGGTTTATCAATCTAATTAGAGTTGCTGCGTAGTCCCTTTACCCCACCCCAGCCCTCCCCTTATAAAGGGGAGGGAGCAAGAGCTAGAGAAAAATATATCTATGGGCTAAAATGGCTCTACTTATCTGGTAGAGCCATTTTTTGGCTGTCAATCGGTTTCCAATGTCTAACCCTCAAACTTCTAATGCCTAATTTTCCTAATATAGATCGTTCTGAGTTCTATCTGGGAATAATACTGGTATGCAAGTAAAGCAGATCTTGACGTAACTGCTGACTTTTATCACAGATGGTCGAACATTTAGGTGCTAGGTTAGTCGGGTGGAGGAGTTCTGGCAGTTACTAGTAAATATAAATCGTGCTGTCTATTAATTGTACGAAAACTTATTCCAGTAATAATTTCCTCATATAAATATTAAAAAGATATAGACATCAAGAGTAATAATCATGGTTCAAGATAGCATCAAAGCAACCGAACTTAGCTTTAAAGACCTAATTTTTTGTCTCAAAGATATTAGAGAGAAGTCTTTCAGTGGCAATCTGACTGTGAAAGTTGAGACAGCACCTGGCTGGATATTGTCATTTAGAGCAGGAAGACTGGGATGGGTTGGTGGTGGGATCGAACCAGTTAATCGATGGCAACGTAATTTAGCTTTGGCCAACCTAAGTTTACCTCCAGAGAGATTGGCAGAAATATATAATCCCCAGAAAACAGTTTTAGATGCTAATACTTTAGCGCAATTATTTACAGAGGAATTAATCGATCGCAATCAATGTGGTGAATTGATCGGTCGGATGATTGTCGAGAGTTTATTTGATGTCATTCAATTTAGTCAACATAGTGGTAATCGGCTGGCTTATCAGCTAGTAGAAACTGGTGGCGATCGAGGTCAAATCAATTTATTGATGCCCGTCTTAGAAATCGAACCCATTCTGACTAAAGCAATTCAAGCTTGGCAAGAATGGGGGACTGCTGGATTGGCCGTTTATGCACCTAGTCTATTCCCAAATATTGCTAGATCGGCAGAAACAGATGAGATTATTACTACTTATAATCTCCAACAATCGGTAATGGCGATCGATGGGAATAGAACTCTGCGGAGTTTGGCAATTAACAATCGTCAGTCCCTACTCGAATTTACAAGTTCTCTGCTACCGTTATTAAGACCAGGATTTGTCACTTTATCTTCACAGCCAAAAACCAGAGTTGAGCCTACTATAGCAGTAGCAACTCAACGAGTAGAACGAGAGCATAGTGGATTTCCAAATCATGTACCTACTGCCGATCCTTCTGGTGTTTTGACTGGAGGCATTGGCACACCTATAGATAAAACGAAACTGGATCGAGTCCCATTAATTGCTTGTATTGATGACAGTATCTTAATTTATCAAGCTTTGGAAAAAGTCTTGACTGAGCAAGGTTATCGTTCTTATGGTGTCACAGATCCATTGAAGATTATGCCGAGTTTAATCAGAAACAAACCAGATTTTATTTTCTTGGATTTGTTGATGCCAATTACGAACGGTTATGAAGTCTGCGAGCAAATTCGCAAGACACCAAGCCTGAAAGATATTCCAGTCGTTATTTTGACTGGTAAGGATGGTTTGGTCGATCGAATGCGGGCTAAGATTGTCGGTGCGACTGGTTTTCTTGGAAAGCCAGTTCATGCTGAATCGGTCATCAAAATGTTAGATAAATATCTTGTAGGAGCTAAATAGTCGTGAGTCAAATTTTAATCGTTGAAGATAGTAAGTTAGAAGCAGAAAAGCTGAAGAAATGGCTAGAAAATCAAGGATTCTCAATTTTGGTAGTCACTAGTGGTGAAGAAGCTGAAATTAGACTCAAGAATTCTAAACCAAGTTTGATCGTACTCGATGTGATTTTACCTGGTGAGAGTGGATTTGAGCTATGTCGTAAGTTGAAGAGAGAACCAGCAACTCAAGCAATTCCGATCGTGATTTATTCAACCAAGGATAAGGAGATCGATCGAGCTTGGGGCGATATGAGTGGTGCGGATGCTTATTTGAGTAAATCTGTAGATGAAGAAACTCTATTGAAAACAGTCAATCAGTTAATTGGTTAGGGAGAAATAATTGCAGTGAGCCAAACAATAGATCGAACTTCTTCAATTAAATTAGCCGATCGACCGATAACCAATCGATCGAAGCTCGTTGATGAAGGGCAACGTTTTTTAGGCTTTAGCCTCGGCGATGGCTTAAATGCCCTAATTCCACTAGTAGATTTACAAGCAACAATCAAAATTTCCCTCGCTGAAATTTTGCCAGTGCCCCAAATGAAAGATTCATTATTGGGAATCATTAATTATCGGGGTAAAGCTACTTGGGTTTTGGATTTGGCTCACTTGATGGGCGCACCACATTTTCATCTCCAGACAGCAGAATCTGCGATCGGCATGGGGATGTTGTTTCAGATCGAAAATGAGACAGTGGCTTTATTAATCGACAGGGTTAATACGATCGAAACTTACGATCCAACTCAATTATCACCGATTAGTGATGGCATGTTTAGCGATCGCATGAGATCGTTTCTATCGGGTTATTTTATGGATACTCACCAACAACCTTGGGTGGTGGTGGATCTTCAGCATGTAACTCGATCGATTATTTGAATTAGATTTACTAACTAAAAAAACAGTCATGTTCAAGAATTTATTTAATCCAGGCACAGACGAAGAATCAGAAGAGGCAACTGCGCCAGCATCTATCCCTACTCAGACAGAGCAGATGTTCAATACAACATCTCCATATCCACGCGCGACAAATAATGGCTCTACCAAGCAACAGCTATTATCTGTAATTCAAGATGCTCAATTCAAACTCGAAGCATCTAATACTCCTAGTGCGGAACCTTTGCGCCAAAGTCTCCGCAAAGCCAAAGAATTGGCGGGATTTTTGACGGTACCCCAAGCGAGTATGGATCCCGAATTAGTTTATCAGATTGCCAATAAGATTCGTCGCGCGCCTGATTTTACGGCGGCTCTGAATTTGGCGGTGACTGAAATCCAGACAGCTTTGACTGCCGATCGAGTATCGGTATATCAGTTGACTGATGGTAAGATGGGTAAAATCGTTGCCGAAGCGGTAAAAGCTGGATTTACACCAGCATTGGGTGAAGAAATTCCCCAGATTGGCTTTGGGCTAGAGAAATTGACCAACGATCGGACTCAGCGTTCGATTACGTTGCTCGATGCTCAGACTACCCCATATCAAAAACAAATTCTCGATCGCTATCAAGTCCAGTCTACTCTGGCGATGCCGATCCTGATTACTAGCTATTCTACTACCACCGATAGCTATACTCTCGATCGAGTTTGGGGTTTGCTCGTCGTCCAACAATGTAGCCAAGCTCGTCAATGGACAGAAAACGAGAATAGCCTCCTATCTCAACTGTCTCTAGAATTTACCCTCAAACTCCAACCGACTCAATCGCTGCTCCAATTGTCCCACCAACGGGATCTAATTGCTAGTATCGATCTCGAAGCACAGACATTGATGCAAGGATGGCTAGATAATATCCGTCACTCATTCCAAGCCGATCGTACCATGGTAGTGGCTTACGATCGAGACTGGAGTAGTCGCGTCGTCGCCGAATCTGTCGGTGCAAACTGGAACAAAGCAGGTACCTCACTCGATCGAGACTACTCGATTACTGGAGAAAATTATAAACCCTATTACGTCGCCAACGATCTCGCCGCCAAAGGCTTGAATCGCTGCTTGCTCGAATCCTTCGCACCGCTCCAAGTCAAAGCATATATCATCGTCCCGATCGTCCAAAATAGCCAATTGATCGGTATGTTGGGAGTATACCAAAATTCTGGCCCCCGCAACTGGCAAGAATCCGAACTCAAAACCATGATTGACGCGGCAAAAAACTTTAGCTTCCCGCTCCAGCAAACTGCTAGCCGCCGTCAAGCCGAGTTTCAAACCAAACAGATGGAAAACCAACTCCAACGGGAGCGGGGATTGGCAAAACTTCAAGAGCGACTCAGAAACGCCAAAGACGACCAAACAGTCTTCCAAATTGCCACTCAGGATGGGCGTAAACTGCTGGAGAGCGACAGATTATCAGTTTACCGCTTTAATGAAGATTGGAGTGGACGGTTCATTGCTGAGTCTGCTACCCCTGGTTGGACAAATCTAGTCGAGACAATCCATGTCGTACAAGATACCTTCCTCCAACGTACAGAAGGCGGGCGATATAAAGATGGTGAATGTTTTGCAGTGGATGACATCTATACTGTCGGACATCAAGCTTGTCATATCGAGCTACTCGAACAGTTTGAAGCCAGAGCTTATATGCTCGCGCCGATCTTTGGAGCCGATCGCAAATTGTGGGGACTAGTTGCAGCATACCAGAATTCTGGGGCGCGGAAATGGCGAGAAGAAGAAATCGAAACCCTCCGTCAACTTGGGCTACAAGTCGGGATTGCCATGGAGCAAATCGACTATATCCAACAATTGCAAAAGAAAGCCCAACAAGAACAAACCATCAATCAAATTGCCGAGCGGATGCGCCAGTCTTTGACAGTTGATGATGTCTTTAAAACCGTCGTTCAAGATATCCGCAAAGCAGCTAGTACCGATCGAGCGGTAGTGTATCAGTTTAACCCCGATTGGAGCGGTCAAGTCGTCGCCGAATCCGTCGCAGGTGGCTGGGTATCGCTCCTCGTCGAACAGGGTGAAGATAAAGTCCTCCAAGGAAATCGGACTCAAAGCGATAGTTGTGTAGTCAGAAAATGGTCGGTAAAAGATAATACCACCCCCGATACCTATCTCCAAAATAATCAAGGCGGTAAGTATAAAAAAGGTGAAAAATCTACCGTCATCAATGATATCTACGCCAACAACTTCCCCGACTGCTACGTTCGTTCCCTAGAGAAATATCAAGCCAAGGCTTATATTATCGCGCCAATTATGGTGGACGACAGACTATGGGGACTATTGGGAGTCTATCAAAATGATGCGCCTCGCGTCTGGGATTCCTCCGAGCGGATTATCCTCGAACAAATTGCCATCCAACTGGGTGTATCCATTCAGCTCGCTGAATATTTAGATCGGGTTCGCACCCAAGATCGGGAACTATCCCAAATTGTCGAACGAGAACGCGCCACAAGACTCGAACTAGAGCAAGAAGCTCTTCGAGTCCTCAAAGCGATTTCCCCCTCCTTCCGAGGCGATCTAACCGTACGTGCGCCGCTATCTGAAACTGAGATCGGGACGATCGCTGATGGTTACAATACCACGATCCAAAGCTTGCGAGAATTGGTACGTCAAGTCCAACTTGCTTCCACGGATATGAGCAGCACCTCCAGCCTAAATAACAGCCTGGTAGCCAATCTCTCCCTCCAAGCCAAGCAAGAAATCGACCAACTCGATCGCGCTCAAACTCAAGTACAGTTGATGGTAGCATCCAGTCAACAAGTATCCGACTTGGCGCAAAAAGTCGAACTAGTAGTTCAATCAGCCAACCGCACCGTGCAAACTGGTGACGCACTGATGGAAAATACAGTTGAGGAAATCCTCGAAATCCGCGCCACTGTATCTACCACCGCCAAGAAAATCAAACGCCTAGGAGAAACCTTCCAGAAGATTTCCAAAGTCGTCACCTTGATTGAAAACTTTGCCACCCAAACCAACTTGCTCGCCTTGAATGCGTCGATCGAAGCCACTCGTGCGGGACAATATGGGAAAGGGTTTGCAGTAGTAGCCGACGAAGTACGCTCTCTAGCTTATCAGTCTGCGAATGCAACTACCGAAATCGAACGTCTAGTAGACGAGATTCGGATAGACACCAACGAAGTAACTGAAGCAATGGAAATCGGTATCGCTCAAGTCGTACAGGGTACAAACTTGGTGAATGAAACGCGCCAAAGTTTGAGCGAAATTGTAACTGCTACCAGTGAAATCAGCTCCTTGGTACAAGAGATCGGTCAATCTGCTACTAATCAAAATAAACAGTCATCCCAACTCACCGCCGCGATGACAGACGTAGCCGCAATTGCCAATCTCGCCTCCGACAGTGCGGAACAAATTTCCGCATCCTTCCAACAGTTACTAACTACCTCTCAGGTGTTAGAGACTAGTGTGAGTCGATTTAAAGTTGATTAGGTAACAGGGGTGAGGGATTTTGGATTTTGCGACTGAAATCACGCGGAGGTTCCCTCGTGCTGTGTGTTTCAGTTAAGACGGATTTTGGATTAAAATTCAGCATCCTTAGACAAATTTCAATACTCTCCCAACCCCCTCACCCCTTTCTCCCTAAATCTTTAGTCGATTTGTGAGTGGAATATACATATCTGTAGGTTGGGTTGAGCCTCGAAACCCAACATTCCTAGAGCTAGAGCATTGGGTTATTTCGTTCTGTTAGCGTTGGCGATAGTCTCGGAAATAACTCAACATTTCTAGAGCGTTGGGTTTCGAGGCTCAACCCAACCTACGCAAGTTATTTAATCCTCATCCCTCACCCCTCCCCCATGAACGACGATCTAGATTTTCAAGAGTCACTCGATCGATATTTTGAGATCGAAGCGGCGGAATTGCTCCAGACAATTGAGGAAACTCTCATGTTGTTGATGGAGGAAAAAAACATCGAGCGCGTCCACACATTGATGCGAAGTGCCCATACAATTAAAGGTAGTGCGGCAAATTGTGGGTTTAAGACGATCGAGACAATCGCCCATCATTTGGAAGATGTTTTCCAAGCATTGTATCCAGCAGAATTAGAAATAGACACAGAATTAGGCTTACTCTTATTAGAAGGGTATGAGTGTCTATATCAACCATTAAGTGCTCAATTAGCAGGTCTTCCCTATGATGAAGCTTCTACATTAGAACGCACCGCAGAATTATTTGCTAGACTCCAAACTCATCTAGGAGATTTCTTTGGTCGAGAGACTCCCTTACCCACCGCCGCAGAACTGGGTTTTGATGTAATTGGCTCAATTTTTACCGATAGTATTCCTCAAGATTTGGAAGTACTATCTGATGCGATCGCGACCCAAAATGTCGCCAAAGTTCAGGAAAGTCTCATCTCTTTGGCAGAGTTTTTATTAGAATTGGGTGGGTCGTATAGTTTGCCCGGTATTGCAACAATTGCAACTACTACTCTCACAGCTTTAGAACGTCATCCTACCCAAGTTTTGGCGATCGCTCAAATCGCTCTGAGTAATTTTGAAGCGGCTCAAATTGCGATCGTCGGCGGCGATCGATCTGTCGGTGGTGAAGTTTCAGCAGAATTAAACGCCTGGTTGGAATCCACACCAACAGCTACTAGTTCGACAAATTCACCTGAAGTTCAAGCGTCATCAAATGTTGCTAGTCCGAATGATTCGGCTGACTGGTTATCATTAATGGACTCCGATTCTAGTGAGCCAGTAGTTGAAGTAGCTGAAGAGATCGAACCCACAATGCCGTCAGATGATTCGGCTGATTGGTTATCATTAATGGATTCCGTTCCTGCTGAAGCTCCAACCATAGCCGATGAAACCGATCGAATAGATGATTCAGCAGATTGGTTATTATTAGTAGACTCTAATTCTACCGAATCGTTCACGAAGTGTGGGGTTTCCCCAATCGTCGATCTAGAGCATACTTCAGCCGAAGATCGGAATTTAGACGAGATTGAAATTGAGGAATTTGAGCCAGAAATAGTTGAATCAACCACTAGCTCCAGCCTGACTCACACCAAATATTCTCCCGATAAAACTGACCCCAATTCGAGTTCCGCACTAGCAATCTCAAACCTATCGGGAATCGATCGGATCTTCCAGTCTATATCTCTCGATGCACCCCCAGCACCAGTCCCAGAAGCAGATCTCCAACCTCCCACTTCTACCCCAACCCCAGACTCACAAGTCAGCGTCAGAGTGGCTACCATCCAACTCGAACGCCTCAGCCACACCATCGGCGAACTGCTCATCGATGACAATCAACAACATCTCCGCGCCGAACAATTAGAAGAACTCGCTCAATCCACCATCGAACAATATCGTCGGTGCGAACATCGATTGCGCTTAGTTAGTGACTGGGCGGATAAATACAATTCGATCGGTCAAAATACCCATTCCCTCTCGCGCAAATCTGCCAAAAAACCCAAACAGAACACCAAAACTACCGAAGTTCAATCCCAATTTGACAGCCTCGAACTCGATGTCTACAGCGACTTGAGTATCCTGCTGCAAAACCTCACTGATGAAATTGCTGAATGTGGTGTGCGCGTTGAAACATTGGTCGAAAATACCAAAAAATCTCGCTTCACCCTGAGCAAGCGCAAACAACTCCTCGCCGAAGCGCAAACCGAACTATTTGCCGCCCGCATGGTGGAAGTTTCCACCGTGCTCAATCGGTTCCCCCGCCTGCTCCAACAGATGGTTGCATCCCATCGCAAACCCGCCCAGCTCGAACTGCTCGGTACCACCGTATCGATCGACAAAATCATCGCTGAAAAACTCTACGACCCCCTCCTCCATCTGATCCGCAATGCCTACGATCACGGCGTAGAATCCCCCGAAACCCGTCGTCAACAGGGCAAACCAGATGTAGGTCAACTCACCATCAAAGCTTACCACCACGGCAATCGTACCGCGATCGAAGTCAGCGATGATGGTCAAGGGCTAAACTGGGTCAAAATCCGTCAACGGG
Organism: Chamaesiphon sp. VAR_4_metabat_408; assembly: GCA_031422115.1. Lineage (GTDB taxonomy): Bacteria > Cyanobacteriota > Cyanobacteriia > Cyanobacteriales > Chamaesiphonaceae > Chamaesiphon. Next base: position 12,063 of record JANOPX010000329.1, read on the forward strand.
CGATCGATCTCAATCTCCTTCCCGCCCACCGCGCCGATAGTGCCACCGAATCAGAACTCTCGGAAATCATGTTTGCGCCCGGATTCTCCACCGCTGAGAAAGTAAACGATCTTTCAGGTCGCGGCATCGGTTTGGATGTCGTCCGCGACCGGATCGGGGCCTTACAGGGGTCGATCGATGTCCGCTCTATCTCTGGTAAAGGTACCACCTTTGTGATGGAGTTCCCGCTCAACCTCACCACCGCCCGCCTACTGATCTGTGAATCCGCTGGAGTAGTACATGCCCTGCGTTCGGAAGCGATCGCCCAGGTATTATTACCTACACCCGATCGAATTCAATCCCAATCCGCCCACACCGACAAAGGCGCATCCCGTTTCCTCCGCTGGGGTGAAGGTTCCAGCCAAAAATTATTGCCGATTTACCCCCTCAACGACTTACTCGAATACCACTGTCCGATCGTCGCCAACGTCAAAGAAGATGGACTCTTCCCGATCGAAGCTGGCGATCGCGTCAAATCCTTACTCCTCCTAGAGATGGACGAACGCCAAATCTGTATCGAAGTCGATCGCATCCTCGTCGAACAAGAACTAGTCGTCAAATCCCTCGGACAAACCTTTGGATTACCCAGCTATATCCAAGGCTATAGCGTCCTCGGCGACGGTGGACTCACCCTATCCCTAGATCCTGTCGAACTCATCACCCAAACCCGCATCGGCTCCACTCAAACCATCCAGTCATCCAGACTAGCCGCACTCCAACCCGCCATCCAAGCAGCACTAGCCCCAGCCAGTGACGAAACCATCGACGCAGAAATCGTCGAAACCCCCACCACCAACAACTCCCCAACTATCGGTCGAAGTTTACAAGTACTAGTAGTGGACGACTCCCTAGTTCAACGCCAAACATTAGCCCGCTCCCTCACCAAAGCAGGCTGTCAAGTCATCCTCGCCAGCCACGGGCGGGAAGGACTCGTCAAACTCCAAGAGCATCCCCGCATCCGCCTCGTCGTCTGCGATATCGAGATGCCCCAAATGAACGGCTTTGAGTTCCTCAGCCATTGTCGTCAAGATGCCAAACTCTCCCAAATTCCGATCGTCATGCTCACCACTCGCGGCGGTCAAAAACACCGTCAGTTAGCCATGACCCTAGGCGCAAAAGACTACCTCACCAAGCCACAGTCTGAGCGGGAACTTCTAGACATCATTGCGAAGTTATCTAGCGAGCCTGTGGGGGTTTAGGGATTTTGGACACTATCGCCAAGGGCGAGGCTTTTGCTAGTGCATTTTTCTTTCCTTTGATGGAACCACCATGCCTACATCGCTAGTAAGGAGGGCGGGTTTGAACGAATCCCTTGTAGAAGCGGCATCGATTTCATAAACCCGCCCCTACAAATCCGACCCCCAGTCCCCCAGCCCCCCTTAACCCCCACCCACAAACCAACAAGGCGGTCGGATTCAGCAAACCAACCGTTTCAAACAACCTATGCTTTGAGGGGGGGTTCGGGGGGGGGACACTCCCCCCACCGACGGGGGGTCTGGGGGTCGGAACCCCCAGATCCGGGTTCTCCCCACACCAGAAAAATTCGCCACCCACAAGTATTTATCATTTACCGCTTAGTACAAATATAGAGATACACCCTCCCACCCCTATGCCACCATCCCACCCCCTCAAACGTCTATCCAACGTCGATGACGAACAAACAACCATCCGCACCATCGTCTTCTCCCTCGCCGATGTCGAACATACAGCCATCGGCAAATACCAATTCGCCCTCCCCGTCGAAGCAGTCATCCGAGCGATCGTCTATCCAGCCACTAGAACCCCCCTCACCGACGGCATCGGCATGATTAACCTCGGCGATCGAACGGTGACGATCGTCGATTTGCGCGACAAATTCACCAAAATCGCCCCCACCGAAGATTCTTCAGGGTTTCTGATCCTATTCAAGACTCAATCAGACGAACTGTGTGGTCTTCCAGTCAAAGACGCGCCCATTTTGATGGATATTCCCATCGCCACCATTAGACCCCTCCCCCTCGCCTATAGAGAGGTCAATCAGCTCACATTTGCCAGTCATGCAGCCATCGTCCCTCAAGACGAACTGGATCCACTCGAAATCTTGCTCTTGGGCATGGGGCGATCGAATTTCGCCGATCGACTATCTTCAGCCAATCTCCCCGCCCTCGGTTCGCAATCCCCCCATTTGCCCGACCTAAATTAGCGATGGTTCTGCGCGTTTTTCCAACTCCTTTTCAGCCCATTTGCGGAGGGATGAATCGGCATCTTCGGTAGCGCGCAGCCATAGTTGTGTTGTTTGAGATAGATTGGGATAATGCACTTTCAAAGCTTGAAGGGCAATTTTTCGCGAGCCGATATCCGCGCTTCCATTTGCCAAATCTCCCGCAGCTACTTGACAAAGTAACTCAAATATACCTTCCGATCGACTAAAATACTCGGAGATCGACCATAAAGCTTTCCGTTGCACCAATTTATCTGCATCGTTGAAAGCCTCATCCTTGAGCCAGTTTAACGTGTTAGCTTCCTGGCGATAATATTTGCCGATCGATTCTACCACTTTCTTCCGCACTCGTTTATCGACATGTTTGAAAGCCGCAGATTTGAGCCAATTTAATGTGCTAGTTTCGGTGCGATAATATTTGGCGATCGAATCTACCGCAACTAGGCAAATGTCGATCTTCTGAGCTGAAGTATCGAACGGGTGAGTTTGCAGCCAAATTAAGGTTTCAGTTATCCGAGGGTAGTATTCGGCGATCGATTGGATGACTTTTTTTGTCACTGATTCTTCTGGATCTTTGAACGCAGTATTTTGGAGCCAATCTAAGTTATTTGGATAAGATTGAACGATCGATTCCATTGCACTACCCCGAACATCTTTATCTGGATCGTTGAGAGCACGATCTTGGAGCAAAATTAAGGTATTTGAATCGGCGCGATGATATTTTGCTAGTGACTCTATTGCAGCGCATCGCACCAACTTATGTAGATCGTTGAGAGCACGAGCTTGGAGCAAAGCCAAGGTATTTGATTCGTGATGATAGTATTTGGCGATCGATCTTACTGCACTACTGCGTACCGATTGATGTCCATCATTGAGAGCGCGATCTCGAATCAAAGTCAAAGTATCTGCCGAATTAATCGAAGATAAATTGCTACTGTTTGAGTTAGATAATTGAGCTGAAGGCTCGACTCTAAACCCGATTAGTTTTCTTTCGACTCTTTCTGAGTGGCGATGATACTTTGCTAGCGATTGCACTGTGGCACGTCTTACCAATTCATTAGAGTCATTGAGAGCATGTTGTTTGAGCCAAGTTATTATCTGTAGTTCATTACCATATACGAGCGGCTGTGCTAAAGACCAGATTGTTGCCGATCGAACATTTGGATGTCGATCCTCATCAAAAGCACAGTCTTGGAGCCATTTCAATGTCTCAGGCAAACTATGATAATATTCAGCAATCGATCGAACTATCGCCCGTTGTATTCGCTCGGCAGAATCTTTGAAAGCTATATTTTTGAGCCAATTCAAAAGGTGAGAGTATTCAATTAATAACTTGACTGCATCTCGTCGATTGGGTTCATTTTGATCGTAGAGAGCGCGGTTTTGAGCTTGAATTAAAAGCTGAGAATCTAGACAATAATACTTGACAATTGACGGAATTACCATCGCTCGAACCGATTCATTTAGATCGTTAAAAGCTATTTCTTTAAGCCAAGTGAGGGTGTTTTCAGCCTGGTGATGATATTTGCCAATTAATTGGACTGCCGCAGAGCGAATTAATGGGGATTCATCACCAAAAGCAGTCTCTTTAAGCCAGCTTAATATATCTGGCGGATGATAATATTTACCGATCGATTCTACTGCCGAACGTCGAACTAATTCATGTCGATCGTCAAAAGCGATATCTTGAAGCCAAGCTAATGTTCCCTCTGCCGTATTATAGTACTTAGCGATCGATTCCACTACCGCAGAGCGAACTAATTCATGTAAATCCTCGAAGCCAATATATTTGAGCCAAACTAATGTATCCTCCGCCGTATTATAGTACTTAGCGATCGATGCTACTGTCGAACGTCGAACTAATTCATGCAAATCGCCAAAAGCAGTATTTTTGAGCAGAGCTAATATTTCTGACTTTTGGCTATAATATTTGACGATCGATTCTACCATTGTCGATCGAACATCTTCATATAAACTGACAAAAGCATATTCTTCAAGCCAACTCAAGGTGCCAGGTTTTCGATAATAGTATTCAACAATTGACTGAACTGCTGCTGTCCGAATCGCTCGATCTGGATCTTGAAGGGCGCGATTTTGGAACCAACTTAATGTATCAGATTTGGCACTATAATATTCAGCGATCGAGTTGGTATCGGGTAAGATACCATAATACTTGGCGATCGAACTCATCAGTAGTTTAGCTGCATCAAAACTCAGCAATATTCCTGACTGACAGTCGATTTCATCTTCGATCTGTTCTTTTAATTTTATCGCGATTGCAAATACTGAATGATGATTTCTAACTTTAGCGAGACATTCTCCAGCCAACTGTAAATGTTTGAAAGCTTCTATAGTCACGCGATTTTCTCGATCTAAATAATCGATGCGATCGACATTTTGAGCAATGAGAAATTCAATTATTTTTCCGGCTGGCTCTGGTTCTAGCAATCCACAAATTAATGTCAAGGATCTATGTCTATTCTCACTCTGCCAATATTGCCCAAAAATATTATCTCGCAATCGATCGAATGTTATCGAGCCTAACTTAAACTTTTTGGCAATTTCTGCCGCACAGAAATACCCCAAAAATTTTCGATGCACGAAACTATAAGTATCTCCATCAGGATTTTCAGCACGAGAGATAGCTGGAACATACAATAAAAAATTATCAAATTGTAATTGTTCGATCGTTCGTACTGCCATCGCTCTAGGATCTTTAAACATTTTGCGATCCAAATAGCTCGTCAATAGATCTTTGAGTGACTCATCATCGATCGACGATCCTCCCAAGCCATAACCAAACTGCATCTCACAAGCAATCAGCCCTAATATAGCCTCTTTTTCTTGTCGATCGATCGCATCTACACGCTCCCGCCGATCTGCATCATTTAGCCGTACCCGTGAGGCTAGATAATAGAGTTCTCCTTCGCTAGGCAAAGAACTATGATTACTCAAGACGATCGCCATCATCGTCAATATTTGCGGGTTATTAGCTAAGTTTTGGACGGCGGCAGAGTCTTCAAATGCCAGGTTTAACCGCTTTTTTAGTTTCTGTCGATCCACATCTTTTTCGAGTAATAGATTGCACCATTTGTCAATAAAGTCAGCAATTTGCAACTTGCTCAAATCTTGCAAGGCAAAATGTCGAAAATTGGCATTCTGCAACCGTTCCGCATTGTACCCACCCAGTCTTGAAGTGACGATGACTTGAGCGGCAGGATATCGAGCGGCAAAATCTATAATCTTATTAATAATATCTCGATACAATTGTCGATTTGCCGATGGAGAAGCTGCGCCAATAGCTATTTCATCCAATCCATCAAACATTACCAAGTGCGGCTCTTTTTTCAGGGATTCTTGCAATCCATCTGCATCAAATTTCCACACCGATCCCAAGCCACGATACCAAAAATCCAAAAAACTTTCCGCATCTATTCGAGTCTTCACATATTCCCCTAGCTCGATCAGGATGGGAAATTGTTTGGCATATTCTTCTGTCCAATCCCCAGGTAAGTATCGAGCTAATGTGGATTCTTCCTTCTGTTGCTCGGCCCAACTCAGAGCCAAATATTGCATCAAAGTTGATTTTCCCGATCCTGGGCCACCCAAAATCACCGCACACCGACAGTTTTCTTTCAGCACCTTCATGACTGGTTCTGATGATTTGTCGGTACTCAGAGGCCGATCTTCATCAGGCTGTGGGGATTGGCGATCTTCTTCCAATGGATCGAGTAGTTCGGGTTGGTTGAGATTTAGATCTTCGCGCACATTTTGCTCGAAGAATATCTCGCAAAGTTTAATCTCCTGTTGTACATCCAATCCACTCAGATCCAAATTACCATATCGATCTTTGAGGCTTTTGGGATAACTCTTTCTCGCCCAATTTCTCCCCCACTTTTTCATCTGATTCTTCTTCAACTCGTCGATAATCGGAGTTAATAAGCCGATCAAAGTCATTGGGGTAATCATAGGAATCTAAGCCTTATGTAGGTTGGATTGAGCCACGGGAACCCAATCGTGCTAGAGCTAGCCCGTGATGAGGTATACTGCCAACGGCTAAAGCTTATACTTTGCGAATCGATTGGCGAGGCTCCAGATACCCGACTTCTCGAAGAAGTCGGGGATCTGATGTAATTCTAGAAAGTTCATGTTTTAGCCGTTTAGAGTATACATTCGCGACGGGTTCGGTACGATCGGTATTGGTTTTACCCCACCCCAGCCCTCCCCTTGCCAAGGGGAGGGAGCGAGAGCAAGCCCTTGGCAAGGCTACGGTGTATACACAAGCCCGATTGAGTTGCTGCGTAGTCCTTTGTCCCCCCCCCACCCCACCCCAATCCAAGGGGGGGGGGCGTAGGCCCCCCCATACAACGGGGGGGGGGGGGGGGGACACGGG
>JANOPX010000330.1:0-8290 GCA_031422115.1 Chamaesiphon sp. VAR_4_metabat_408
TCTCGTCGATCGCAATTGGGGGTAGGGGCAATTCATGAATTGCCCCTACCCCCAATTGCGATCGATCGTTTAGACAGTAGCCAGATCCCCGACTTCTTTGGAGAAGTCGGGGATCTGAATCCTTTAGTTAGACATTAAATAGGAATAACAATACATCCCCTTCCTGCACTAGATATTCCTTGCCTTCACTACGAACCAAGCCTTTTTCCTTAGCAGCTTTCATCGAACCATTAGTCACAAGATCGTTATAGGCGATGGTTTCTGCGCGAATAAAACCGCGCTCAAAATCAGAGTGAATTACCCCAGCAGCTTGAGGTGCGAGCATCCCAGCCTCGATCGTCCAAGCGCGAGTTTCTTTCGGCCCTGTGGTAAAATAAGTCCGTAGTCCGAGTAGAGTATAAGTCGCCCGAATCAACGATTTCAAACCACCTTCTGTCGCGCCTAATGATTCGAGAAACTCCGCCTTATCAGCTTCAGGGAGTTCGACGAGTTCGGCTTCTACTTGCGCCGAGACGATGACTACTTGGGCACTTTCCGCAGCAGCAACCGCTCTGACTTTTTCCACATACTCATTCCCTGTCGCCAAATCCTCATCGGAGACATTCGCCGCATAGATAATCGGCTTGCGAGTGAGCAATCCCAAACCCTTGAGAGTTAGCTCTTCTTCCTCGCTCAATTCCACTTGTCTGGCAGGTTTTCCGGTGTTGAGCACCACCAAAAGTCTTTCTAGAGCTACGACTTCGATTTGGGCTTCTTTGCTCGTTCTAGCCGTTTTTCGCGCCCGCTCGATGCGCTTCTCGATTTGGTCGATATCAGCCAAAATCAGTTCGAGATTGATAATTTCAATATCGCGGACTGGATCGATCGAACCCGATACATGAATGATATCATCATCTTCAAAGCAGCGCACGACCTGCACCAGAGTATCCACCTCGCGAATGTGAGAGAGAAACTTGCTTCCCAATCCCTCACCCTTACTCGCACCCTTAACTAAACCCGCAATATCGACAAATTCAACCCGCGTGGGGACAACCTCTTGAGAGGCAGAAATTCTACATAGCACTTGCAATCGCTCATCAGGAACCGCTACGATACCTACATTCGGCTCGATCGTACAGAATGGAAAGTTGGCAGCTTGGGCTTTGGCATTAGCAACGAGGGCATTAAATAAGGTCGATTTGCCCACGTTCGGCAGTCCAACAATTCCGGCTCTTAGCATGTTTAAATTCAAAGTGATAGCATCGCTCGATCGATTATACCGTTTCCGATACCATTTTGGATTTTGCGGATGCGCGCTCGTCGGGTGTCCCGACGGTTTAGCGCACCAAGCAGGATTTTGCGGATGTGCGAACTGTTCGGGTTCCCCGACAGTGGAGCACACCAAGCGGGATTTTGGATTGGAGAAACCTTGCTGTACAAGCGATCTACCAACTTGTCGCCATTGTTTGTTAAATTGGTATGAGGATCCTCTAAGAATTTTTGCGTAGGGGGTGCCAGCGATCGAAATCGCGGCTATAGTTACGAAATCCGTCTCAAAACCCTCGATCGATCCAATGCCCAAAGAATCACTATTTGCACTATCTTTATTTCCTTATCTAGGATTTCTATGGTTTATGACCAAAAGTGGTCAAACACCCAAACTTGCATTAATCGGATTTTATCTAACACTATTATTTGTCGCTGTCACTATTCCCGCAGGTATTTATGCCGAATTTGTCGTCCACAAATCTTTGGCGAACATTGATTGGCTGCATGGGAGCGCGGAATCTTTTTTGACACTCTCTAATACGGCGATCGTGTTAGGATTTGGGGCAGCGATCGTCGAATTAAAATCGAGAAAGAAAGAGGATTAAAATATCCTCCACATAGCGAAAGTAGCCTAAATTACTTCGTTTTTAAATTTATCAAAATCTGTAGGGGCGGGTTTAGCTAGTCGATACCGATATCAATAAAAAAGTCCATCAAAACCCGCCTTCCCTAGCTGAGTTAAGATCGACAGACAATTTATAGTTCAATCTCTTGAATATTAGCAGTGAGTGACTTAACTTTATATAAATGTGCGATCGCCTTGGGTAGTAATTTAGGCGACTCTTTATCGATTTTGAATAGTGCGATCGACAAAATCAAAACATCGCCACAGATCGAGCTAATCGCTGTTTCTAGTTGGTATATTACCACACCGATCGGCCCACCTCAGCCAGATTATCTCAATGGTTGTGCAATAGTTTGGACTAGTTTGGCACCATTAGAGTTTTTAAATACTTTACAGGCGATCGAGGCGCAATTTGGGCGGGTGCGGGAAGAAGTTTGGGGTGCGCGTACTCTTGATTTGGATCTCTTGCTATATGGCGATGAAATTATCGACATCCCAGATTTGCAAGTACCCCATCCTCGAATGACAGAGCGAGGATTTGTGCTAGTTCCCCTGGCTGAAATTGCGCCAGATGAGATCGATCCTCAATCTGGCGAATCGATCTTAGCCCTCCGCAACAAGCTAGAATGTTCGGGCATCGAGCTATACTTTGCACGGTGAGAGAATGCAGCCAAAAACAATTGAAAGTAGGGTGTGTTAGGCGGTAGCCGTAACGCACCGCTCATTAGTAAATCCCCCAACCAGCTAAAAAAATTATGCCATTAGGAAACGAGCCAGCTAAAATACTCGATCGAAAACTAGTATATCAGGGACGTAAATTTTCCTTCAATGTCAATCATCTCGAATTACCCAACGGAGTAAAGGGAGATTGGGAATGTGTCTATCATCCTGGTGGTGCCCTCGCCGTACCCGTCACCGCCGATGGTAAACTAGTTTTGGTCAAGCAATATCGCTTTGCTACCCAAGGGCGGATTTTGGAATTTCCCGCAGGTACTCTAGAAGTAGGGGAAACTCCCGCCACGACGATTAAACGGGAGATTGAAGAAGAGACAGGTTATCGCGCTCACAAATGGCAGGATTTGGGCGAATTTTTCTTGGCTCCTGGTTATTCTGATGAAATTATCTATGCGTTTCTGGCGCAGGATTTGGAGAAACTCGACGCACCACCTGCTGGAGATGATGATGAGGATATTAGTGTGGTGTTGATGACTCCAGAGGAGCTGGAAACGGCAATATATGCGGGAGAACCGATCGATTCCAAGTCAATCTCGGCTTATTTTCTAGCTCGAAGATTCCTCTGAATATCTAATTTGACATTGGTAAGGGAATAATCGTGACTTTAGATAGATCTGTAAAGATAAAAAACCCTCCTTTAGGTAGATGTAGGAAGGTAGATCGTCTAGTATCATGAATGTGTGAGTTTAAAACTCAAAAATTTAAACAGGTAATCGCGGGTACAGTAAACAGTTCATTATTTATCAAAGCTTAACTTCAAGCTAAGAAAAAGTTTGAAGTTACACATAAATAATCACAAAAATTAGGGTCTTAATTTTTGCCCGACTCCTCTCGCGCCGAGAGGATCTCGGTTACAAATCCACAGAGAATAAATCAAACCACCTCTACCTAAAATTGGAAATTAAAAATGAAAAATAACATTACTACATTAGCTGTACTTTGTTCTTCAGTTGTAGCTATGGGCATAAGTGCGCCAGCTCAAGCAGAAATGGGTCAAAACTCGATCGGCCCATCAGCATCATTTGGTGGTGGAGTTACTACTTATGGGGTTGATGCTAAATTTGGGCTGAGTGATAATTTTTCCTTGCGCCCATTTGCGTATTTTCCCAGTGGTGGTACTGATTTGGGTGGTGCGCTTACTTATGATTTTGGAAGTACGGGAGGTCGCTATTCATCGTCTCCAATTACACCTTTTATTGGCGGCTCCGTGAGTTTTTTCAACAGTGGTAGCACGAACATCAATACTTTTAGTTTAGTTGGTGGTGCTGACTTTGCTATTACCGATAATGTGCAGTTGAAAGCACAAGTGGTTGTACCTTTAAATACCGATAACGGTCAAATCACAGGCGTAACTGTTGGGGCTGGTTTCCGCTTCTAAATCTTGTAACTAAAGATACAATACGTTGCTGTATAATGGGGTGTCTGGATTAACTTCCAGATGAGATAAGCCCCGATCTAACTTTAGAATTACAGTAACAATACATGATTTTGAGCGAGCAATTTGGCGATTCTCTTCCAGAGAGGCTACGCCAACGGGAATCCGATATTCAGCCTCAACCAGTGGATGATTGCTTACATCATTTATTTGAGGCTCAAGCTGACAAGTTTCCATCGGCTCCAGCTATTGATGAGGGTGGCGCGATCCTGACATATGGTGAGGTGGAAGCAAAATCCAACCAAGTCGCCCATTACCTGCGCCGCCGAGGGGTAGTATGTGGGGCGCGAGTTGGGTTATTAATTCCTCGATCGCCTCAATTGTACATCGCTATTCTGGGTATTTTAAAGGCGGGTGGGGCTTATATTCCCCTCGATCCTGAATATCCAGCCGATCGAATCGAGTATATCTTATCTGATTGTGGCGTGCGGGCGATCCTGACTACGGCAGATTTGGCGATAGAAAAGGCGATTTCGGTGGCGGAGATAGTTTGTGTGGATACACAGGCTGATGAAATCTCCCTGGAATCTACGACTAGATTAGATCGTCAGATGGTTGGGACAACCGATCGCGATTTGAGCTATGTTATTTATACATCGGGTTCGACGGGAAGACCGAAAGGGGTGGAGATCGAACACCGTAGTAGTACGAACTATATTCGGGTGGTGAATGAGTCGGTTTATCACATCGAGTCAAAAGATCGAGTTTATCAGGGCTTTTCGATCGCCTTTGATGCTTCGGTAGAAGAGGTGTGGTGTACCTTTACGGCGGGTGCGACGTTAGTTGTCGGATCGATTGAAAAGACGCGCTCAGGGGTCGATTTAGCCTTGTATCTGACGGAGCAGCAGGTGACGGTATTGTCTTGTGTACCGACTTTGCTATCGATGATGGAGGTGGAAGTACCGACGATTCGATTATTGATTTTGGGTGGCGAGCAATGTCCCCAAGAATTGGTATCTCGGTGGTGCAATAGTTCTCGCCGAGTCTTGAATACTTATGGGCCGACTGAGGCAACGGTAGTTAGTACTTATCAGGAATGTCATCCCGATCGACCGATTACGATTGGCTCTGCTTTACCAACTTACCATGTATATATCTTAGACGAAAAGCTCCAACTATGTCCAGAGGGAGTAGAGGGTGAGATTCATATTGGTGGGATTTGTTTGGCGCGGGGTTATGTCAATCGTCCCGATCTCACTGCTGAGAAGTTTATCAGTTTGGGTGAGGATAAGGCTGAGGAAATTATACCAGATCGGTTGTACAAAACTGGAGATTTGGGTAGTTGGACGGCAGATGGAGAAATCCTATTTTTGGGGCGAATTGATGGGCAGGTAAAGTTACGTGGTTTTCGGATTGAGCTATCGGAAATCGAATCTGTCATCATGCAATGCGCGGGGGTGAGTGGTGCGGTAGTAGCCGTCAAGAAAGTTGCCCAGATCGATAGATTAATTGCTTATATTGTCTCCAAACAAGATCCAGAAGAACTAGATCTAGGGGCAATTTGGGAGACAATGCGATCGCGTCTTCCGGCTTATATGGTACCTACTAGTTTGGAGATATTAACATCTCTACCAACTTTGCCGAGTGGTAAAGTCGATCGCAAGTCACTACCCGAACCGCAAAATATCGGTGCTAATTTTCAGAGCAATAATACTGGGCGCAAACCGACAAATGAAACCGAGTCAAAAATTGCTGCTGCTTGGGCAGAAATATTAGGGATTAATAATGTATCGATCGATGCTAATTTCTTTCAAGAATTGGGTGGACACTCATTATTAGCAGCGATGTCAGTTTCCAAACTGCGATCGCAACCCCAATTTCAAGATTTAGCCGTACTAGATCTCTACCAATATCCAACTGTTGCCGAACTCAGTGCCGAACTAAATTCGCGCTGGCAAAAGTTGGAAAAGAATATACCAAAAGAACGGCTAGAAACACCGATCGCCAAACCAAGATCGATCGGCACTATCTGGATGACAATCGGAATTTATCTCTTATATTTTATCCAAAGTTTACCAGTAGTCTTTCCATTTTATATCTTCGACTTGTTAGTAGATGCTGATTGGAATAAATACATTGCATTAGCTATCTCTGGAATTGGATTAGTATCAGTTTATCCAGCTTTGTTAGTATTTAGTATCGCCGCAAAATGGTTGATAATTGGGAAGTATAAGCCGGGAAGTTATCCGCTGTGGGGTAGTTACTATTGGCGATTTTGGTTGGTTCGACAAATTCATGGTTCGGTGCCCCTCGCCCCACTTGCTGGTTCTCCGTTACTAAATACTTATTATCGGTTATTGGGCGCGAAAATTGGCCGAGATGTTTATCTCGGAAATGTAGAGATAACCGCCGCAGATGCGATCGTCATTAGCCCCAATACGAGCATCAATGATGGGGCTAGTATGGTGGGGTATGAAATTGTCAATGGACGATTAGAGATTGGGAGGATCGACATCGGACATGATTGTTTTATTGGTGGCAATACGATGATTGGGTTGAATACTCAAATGGAAGATAGATCGCGGATTGGCGATCTAGCTTACCTCAAAAATAGCACGACTATTCCGACAGGTGAAGAGTGGATCGGTTCGCCAGCCAGGTTGGATCCAAATTTCCAACCCAATCGTCTAGATGACGATCGATTTTCGCCCATTCCTCAGTGCGGTATTTTACTAAAGCTAGGTTATTTCGTAGGCGTAATTTTACTATGGCTCGTGCCATTTATCTCGGCAATTCCGGGGTTTCTATTGTGGCAAGAATTACTCAAAGAACTCGAAATTTATGAACTGATAATTCCAGCAGCGATTTTAGGTAGCTTTTCATTTGTGGGTGTATTCTTCCTGCAAGTGCTAATTTATAAATGGATGTTGTTAGGCAAGATTGAGCCAGGAAAACAGCTAGTCTATAGTAGCTTTGGGTTGCGGAAGTGGTGGTTCGATCGATTGATGGAAATGAGTGTCGATATGATGCCAACTCTTTATTCAACTCTCTATCTGATTCCCTGGCTACGAATGTTGGGGGCTAAAATTGGGGCGCGAACAGAAATTTCTACCGCTACTAATATCACGCCAGATTTACTCACCATCGGGGTGGAAAGTTTTATCGCCGATACAGTATCATTAGGTGGTATCAAAGTCGATCGCGGCTGGATGGAATTAGCTCCAACTCAAGTCGGCTCTCAAACATTTGTGGGTAATGGTGCGGTAGTTCCAGCTCGGAGTATTATCGCGGACAATTCCCTCATCGGTTGTTTTTCTATTCCGCCCGTTAGCGATACACTGATGGCAGCAGATACAGCTTGGTTGGGTTCTCCAGCTATCTATATTCCTCACCGCGAAGTTGTCGATAGCTATGATGAATCACAGACGTATAAACCCCCAAGCTATTTATATATAGTTCGATTAGCGATCGAATTTTTGCGCGTTACTATCCCCGGCAGTATTCACTTTGTCACCCTGTTTGCATTAGAAGTGGGATTGATGAGAATAGTCGAGCTAGACGAGGAAGATTATGTCAATTGGCGATGGATTTTCCTCTTCTTCCCATTCTTTTATTTCCTATTTACCTTTGTCTCGATCTTGTTCGTCATCGCGCTAAAATGGCTGGTAGTCGGTCGTTATCGCTCTGGTACTATCCCACTCTGGAACAACTTTATCTGGCGTACAGAATTCATCACAGGGATGTATGAGGCGATTATCGTACCGGGGTTATTATTTGTCATCCTGGGTACTCCCCTCGCACCAATGTTATTGCGCCTACTCGGAGCAAAAATTGGCAAAAATGTTTATGTCGAAACCACTGATTTTACAGAATTCGATTTGATTTCGATCGAGGATAATGTTATTCTCGATCGCGACTGTACCCTTCAAACCCACCTATTTGAAGATCGGGTAATGAAACTAGGCAAACTCCATCTCCATTCCCGCGCTCAAGTCGGTAGTTGGTCATTAATTCTCTACGATACAGTACTAGAAGCCGATGCTCTCATCGAACCGATGTCTTTGGTAATGAAAGGCGAGCAAGTACCCTCCGCTACTACTTGGCAAGGTATTCCAGTTAGTCGCGTTTATCACTAAAGGTTTTTAAAAAGTTTAACCCCTTTGCCCTACCCCTGTTAAGGTGAATTTTTGTACTATTCAATCGACAAAATGGCGCAGAAGCGTCAAATATTCCAGATGTTTTTACCTAACTTAACCTTCCCCTCCCACAAGCCAACAAGGCGAACGGATTCACCATCCCCACCGTCT
>JANOPX010000331.1:0-8167 GCA_031422115.1 Chamaesiphon sp. VAR_4_metabat_408
GTAATTAGTTTTCAGAGGTATATAAAAACTAGAGAATTTTCGTGTTCATTTTACGAGAATTAACGATAATATAACCGTTGAAAATATAATTTCGCTTGTTGGATTTTGTCGTAAAAATTGAAGTGCGGAATGTGGGATCTAACTCGACCCTGCGCTAAGAGGTTGTTTGAAAAGTCTGTTTTGTTACTCATATCTGCCAGGATATCTCCCCCCCAGCTTGCTATTGCTCCCTCCCCTTGGCAAGGGGAGGGCTGGGGAGGGGTAAACAACCTATGCAGAAACTCAAATAACTTGTGGATACAAGGAGGATCTATTAGCAGATATATCTAGTTTTGGCTGCGATCTCGATCGCCAAAATTGAGTACCTTCAAAATAATTTAATTAAGCAATTTAACGGATCTTTTTATCCAAACATCCGACAAAACATCGAACTATTTCTAGCGAACATAATTCACTGTTAGTGTAGATTTAAGACTAGTCCAAAGCGTAGATTAGACTAGCTAAATTTACTCTACAGATCGAATTCTTATGACAGAAGGTTTATTGACTCCCTTATCGGTGTCTACCAATTTTGGCTCGAATACATTCTTCGCCAATTCCCAGCCGCCGATCCTCGACTCCCTAACGATTTCAGCCCCTCAAAGCGCAGCCGCACCATTGTTAATCCAACCCGATGGATTGAAAATTAGTGCGATGGGGGCAACAGGATTAGCACTACCAGATTGGACGGAATTATCTTCATCAAACTCTAATTGGGGTGATGTACCGACATCGATAGATTCCTTACTCGGTACAATATTCGATAGCCCCTTGGTACAAAATTTCTTTGCATATTACCCACTAGATAAAACTCCACCACAACTGACATTCGGGCTACTCAACGATACAGGTAGCAGCAATAAAGACCGAATCACCAGCAATCCCTCAATTCAAGGTACAGTCAAAGATAATATTAGACTAAGAGGAGTTCAAGCCCAATTAGATGATGGGAAATCCTATTCGATTAGCTCAGAATTGAATCGTAGTGGCAAATTTGTCCTCGATCGAGACGATATTCAACGGATTAATGGTGGTATGAAACTTGCTGATGGTCAGCATATCATTAAGATTACCGCCGCCGATATTTTTGGCAACAAAACTACCCGTAGCATAGACTTTACCCTCGATACCACCGCGCCCAAAACTACCATCGCCCTCGATGTAGCTTCCGATTCTGGCACTATTGGCGACTATCGTACGAATAACGATATCGTCACCCTCACCGGAAAAACTGAAGCCAACACCCAATTAAAAATCTCCCAAAAAGATAGCAAAACTGGATTCCAGACTATCGGTAGTGTCACTAGCGATGCAAATGGAAACTACCAACTCACAGGGGTAAATCTCGCCAAGGGTATAAATAGTTTTACCATTCAAGCCAAAGATCTTGCCGGAAATACTAGCACCAATACCCAAGATATCCGCCGCATCGCCCAAGATGATGCTGTCATCACTTGGAATCAAATCCTGCTCAACACTATTGCCACCACCAAAACAGCACCCCCAGTCGCTGCACGAGCGATGGCAATGGTCGAAACAGCCGTCTTTGATGCAGTCAATAATATCGTCAACAAATATCAAAATTATTCAATTACCGCTACAGCACCCATCGAAGCTAATTCCACAGCTAGAGCCATCCAAGCTGAATCCGCAGCCGTAGAAGCCGCCTACACCGTCCTCAGCAGCCTTTTTGTCAGCCAGAAAACTATCCTAGATACAGCTCGCACTAGCTCACTTGCCGCAATTGCCGAGGGGCAAGCCAAAGCAGATGGGATAGCCTTCGGCAAAAATATCGCCGATAAAGTCATCCTTTCCCGCATTGATGATGGTTCGGCTACAAAGACTCCCTACACTCCTGGTACAAACCCAGGTGAATGGCAAGCAACCGCAGTAGTAACGAATCCAGATGGTACTACTAGTCCCGCACCTGCCGTTTTACCACAGTGGGGTAATGTCAAGACTTTTGGCATTCTCCAAGCTGATATCGCGAATAATCTACCTACACCACCACCAGCTCTGACTAGCGAGCAATATGCCACTGAATTTAATCAAGTCAAAGATCTAGGTGCCACGAATAGTACTACCCGCACAGCGGAGCAAACCGAAATCGCCAAATTCTGGGCTGATGGTGGTGGTACCTTTACTCCTCCCGGACATTGGAACCAAATCGCTCAAGATGTAGCACGCGACAACTTCAACTCGCTCGTAGACAATGCACGTCTGTTTGCTGCTCTAAATGTATCTCAAGCCGATGCTGCTATCTGTTGTTGGGATACTAAATATACATACAGCCTCTGGAGACCAATTACAGCGATTCGGAATGCAGATAAGGATGGTAATGCCAACACTACCGTCGATACGAGCTGGACTTCCCTCCTGACTACGCCCAATTTCCCTAGTTATACTTCTGGACATAGTACCTTCAGTGGCGCGGCGGCAGCAGTTCTCAGCAGTTTCTATGGAGATAACTACAAATTCAGTACTACTGGTCCTGGATTACCTGGCGTAACGCGGAGTTTCACTAGCTTTAATCAGGCTGCTGATGAGGCAGGCATGAGTCGGATCTACGGTGGTATCCACTTTATGAGTGATAATACTGCTGGGCTAGCCGCTGGTAAACAAGTTGGTGAGTATATTACTACAAATCTATTTAAGTCCGTTTAGATTAGATTTTGGCGAACATTGCAGGTTGAACTTGAGTCCGAATATCTAGTGAACTTCTTAATATTATCCTTTGAAAATATGGAAAAGATACTCTATATCGGGGCAACTATTCTATCGGTGATGTTCGTCAATACTATTCCTTTAATGGCTGCTCCTAACGGACAGCCTACGCCAAAAGATACAGAAGGAATAGTTGCACCGACGGGCAATTCTCTCGTCGCCCAATTTGAATGTCGCACTCGTGGTATTAGTACTGGAAAGATTATATTTACAGCCGATCGCAAATACAAAATACCCAGTGGAGTTGGTAAATATAGCACTTTTACCAACTCATTTGGGATTGGTTATCGCTTTCTAACTGGCCCTGCACAGAAGAAATCGTTCGCGGAGCGTCTCCCCTGGAGAATCGTTCGTCAAAAAAGGGGGAATCTTCCTCGTGGTTACTAGTCAAGAAAACCAAGCTGCGGAATTAGCAGCTCGCGATGCAGCCTTTGTTTGTACTGGAGGCGAGATTAATTATTAGTTTTTATTACTAACTTATTCATCCTCATAGTTAGGGTACTGTTCGGGCGCAGTACCAAAGCTGTCGAGGATTTCAACATATTTCTGACGGGTATCTTCAGCAAGGATTTGTTCTAGTTGAAGATCGAATTTCCAATTATCGCCAAAATCAAATAGATACTCTATTGAAGAGCCAATTTCTAACGGTAAATCGCCAATCTCAATCGAATCACTTTGAGGCTTACTACTAGAATAAGGATGGTGAGCTTGGATCGATCGACCGAGTTGATTTTTGTAAGTAAATAGATCCATATGGTCATCATCAAAATCTACTGATGCTCGGATTGTATCGCCGAGAATATCTAAAGTTAGGTCACTAGAAATAGCAATCTGTCGCCAGCATTTTTGGAGAGATACTTTGAAGACATATACACCCGATCGAGTCTCATTAGCAGGTAGTTGAAATACTTGTTTCCATTCAGTAAAATAAGGCTGTAATGTTAGTTTGAATTCAGATATCGGTAAGCTCGGATCCTCTTCTGCTTCCGAATACATCCCCATCTTTTTATAAGCATCAAATAGGGTTGATATTAGTGCATCCCCAAAAGGCAATTTTTTGACACTTTTAATCCGCCAACCTTTTCCCGCTGCTGGTTTTCCACTATCTATCTGGATGAATCCAAATAGTTTTAATAATGCTAAATTATAAAGCCCTGGGAAATAGCTAAATGTTCTCTGTTCTTCATAATTAGGTATCTTTTGCCCCTTAGATGAAATTGTAGACCAAGACTGAAAGCATTTCGAGCCTGAGTTGATTCGGTCATTTTTGCCATCTAAAATCTCTGTATTACCACGGATTAGCCAAGCTTCAAGCAGCGTACAGTAACGTTCGGTAGGATTGAAATCATTCCAAATCGAGAGTAAGTTTGGATCGAGGATTAATAAATATTTTTTACCTTGGGTGCGAATTTGACCTAAACCTAATGTCCGTAAAATTAGGTATAAACCATCAATTGGTGGATAGTATTTTTGGATGGGGCGTTTTAGATCTATTGCTACTGGTTCGCTGAGAAGTTGATTCAGTTCTCCTAGTGATTTCATGGGCAAACTATGATTATTTGCGCTGACGGCTATACCCTTTTCACCAATAAATTTAAGTAGGGTTTGAAAGTCTTTTAAAATAGTACCCGGACAGGTTTCGGTAATAACTGTTTGGGTTAAAAGTGCCTCGGCATCTGGTGATATAGTCTGAGCTGTATTCTCACTAGACTCCCACATACTAGCTTGAAGTTCTTGCCGAAATGTATCGAATAACGATCTAGGCGATTTTGATGGTTGTGTTGACGGATCGATCGAAGATTTACCACCCAAAGTATTAATCAAATTTGCTATTGACTGGATATCGATCGATTGATTAGATCCCGTAAAACTATCTGGCTCTAGATTCAAGCCTGTACTCATTGCTTCAGATAAGAATGATTTGCCGATGCCAAAATTGCTACTATCGTTCATTATCGACTTGAACTTTGGCTGAAGTTTCTCCAGTAGCTTGACTACCTTAGCTCCATGAGTTGGTTTATAAACCCGTTGGAGAAATCGCCAAAATGCTAACAACTCTGGGATGGTACTATTGGCATCATCCGGTTCGACTAACATAATCTTGCGGGGAAATAACTTGGTGACAATTGCTTCTACCTGGGTAGCATTCATCTGCGGGAGTGTCACCGATTCATAATTGTAGCCAAGATACAGAAGATGATAAATCCAACTCCCCACCGAATCATCCATGTTGGGATATTTCGCTAGATAAGCTTTCCCTTCAGTAGTATCTACAAATTCCCCCACCAAGTCTTCGACATAATCATCCAAAGCCTCGATGAATTCATCACAATCATCGATCGAATCTAGCCTATGGAGATCTATAGTCATGATTAGAGACGTTGGTAATAGTAGACGATCGCCATTTTACTAGCCGATCGAACATCAACACAATAGCGATCGAATCAAGAGATCGATCTACACATAATTAGCTCACATTTTGCACCAGTTATTAGAATTATTAATTCTTTAACCCTTGGGTACCCACGAGGAGCACCCCTACAGGTTAATTGTGTAGGGGTACAGATCTATGATTTAACTAGGTTTTATGTACTGCTGCAAGATCTGAGTATAATAATCTCTACTCGATCTCTACGCGATCGATTCATTCACAGGGAATCTGTCAATCAATTGAATTGCTCTTCTAGCATTGCGTTGAAGTGCATCATTAACGTGAGGTGCATAGGGAATTTGCGATAATAAATCCACCGTACGACGCAACATCCGCACGATATCTCCCTCATCCAAACTCGTATTACTACACAATTCCGGCCAAGTTACTCCCAAAGCCCACTGCTCGACAATTCCCACCAATTCATATTCCATCCAGACGGGAAGAGCAACTTGATGACGACGCTGAAGCTGGAATAGCTGTCTTCGCGAGCCTCTGAGCGCACTCAAAGTCATGACAACCTCATCCGCAGGATCGTAATTTATCCAAGTATCGGGGCGCGGAGTCTCCGAAACTAACGAGCAGATAACGGCGGCTAGATGCTGAGGATCCAAAGGATCCAAATAACCAGACATCAATGCTAGAGCTATCCACAACTCATTATCGCCCCGAATTGCCGCCGCCGCTTCGCCAATCTGCGTCGGAATCACCCCCTGCAATCCACCCACCTGACGCAACACCTCAATTAGATTGAGAAATTCTTGCCAATGTCGGGCTAATTGAGAGCTAAGTTTGTCCTCTTGTTCTTTGATTTCCTGCTCCAATACTGCTTGGCGACGATAACGTTTGAGCAGTGAGGGAGGGCTACCCCATTCCCAGACGGGATGATTTTCGAGTTTTGAGGTGAGTGTTGCTACAGTCTTAATCTGTGCTGACAGCTCTGCCGTCATGGGTAAATCGGGATCGGGGATACTTTGAGCGATTTGGAGCGTAAAGTCTCTTCCCTTGCGAACCTGACCGACTTTCAGGGGCATATCTTCGGGGGGTAGAAGGGAAACTACGGGGGGAACTCGATGTTTGCCTGTATAGTCCGACCAATGTTTATGCACAGCAACCACATCCTGATGGTTGACCACATACCAGCGGTTATCCTGTCCCAAACATACTAACCCAGGGCCATGTCCCGAACCCGAAATTTTGGTGACTAATACTGCGGCGATGGGGGTGGCGACGGGTACATGTTTTCCTTTGAGGCTGAGAATCGTCCCTGTGAGAGCTGAGGACAACTGTTTGCCTACTTCTCCCGATTGAACTTGCTCTAGGTAAAGTTGGAGATTTTTGAGCTGATGTTGTTCTAATTTGAGTTGGGAATGAGTATTTTCATAGTCAGCTAATACATCCCCATTCACATGACTCAACTGGGCGCGGAGATTGGTCAATTCTTGCTTGACTTCGGTAATCCCTTGCTCTTGAGGTTGGAGATGGAGTGAGGCGGTAAACTGCCCAAAACTACGTTCGACCAATTCCCGTGCTTCTTCGAGATTGTGGGTTTGGAGTAAGTTTAGCACCATCCCATAAGTAGGCGTAAATTGGCTGACTAGGGGGTCTGGCTCTGCTGTCGCTAAATAGCCTGCCTCCTTCGCGCCTTCAAATCTCGTCTGAGCGGTGACTACATAGCCCATCACGTCCTTTCCTCTCCGTCCAGCGCGTCCAGCCATCTGAAGAAATTCTGAGGCGGTGAGCAGGCGATGTCCTTGGTCTGTGCGTTTGGAGAGACTGGAAATAACTGTGGTGCGGGCGGGCATATTGATTCCCGCTGCGAGGGTTTCGGTGGCGAAGACAACTTTGATGAGTCCCAGGCAGAATAATTCTTCGACGATGACTTTCCATGCGGGGAGAATTCCGGCGTGGTGGGCGGCGATACCTCGATAGAGGGGTTCGACTTGATCTTTTCTGGCTGCGTCGGGATTTTTGGCGAGAAAGTCGTCGATGCGGATTTTGAGCTGGGCGGATTCGGCATCACTAACTAGTCGCATACTTGCCATGTCTGCGACTGCTTTGTCACAACCCCGTCTACTGAAGATAAAGTAGATGGCGGGGAGCATTTCACGGGCAGCTAATTGGCTGACGATGAAGCCGATGCTGGGGACATCTTCACTTTTGCGATTTCCGGTAGGGCGACCAGTTTTGAGTTTGGGGTTGAGTTTGGCGGTGTTGGGATCTAGTAATGGAAAGATGCCTTTGGGGTTGGCGAAGTTGAATTCTAGGGGTACGGGGCGATAGTTGGAGTAGATGAGGTCGGTTTCACCGTGAACTGCACTAATCCAGGATGTGAGCTGTTGACTATTGGCGACGGTGGCGGAGAGGGCGACGAGCTGGATGTGGGGCGGACAGTAAATAATTGATTCTTCCCAAACTGTGCCGCGCTGCTTGTCGTTCATATAGTGGCATTCGTCGAGCACTACTGCTTCTACGCCAATCATCGAGGTACCAACTTCGCCGATGCGGGTACCGTAGAGCATATTACGGAAGATCTCGGTGGTCATGACGACGATCGGTGCTTCCCGATTAATTGAGATATCGCCTGTCAATAATCCTACATTCTCTTCGCCAAATTCTGCCCGAAAGTCTCGATATTTTTGATTTGATAATGCTTTGAGGGGGGTGGTATAAAATACTCGCCCCTGCTGACGAATCGCCCGATGTATCGCATATTCGCCGACGAGGGTTTTTCCCGAACCTGTGGGAGCACAGACTACAACCGATCGACCCAAGTTCAGCGCGTTTATGGCTTCTAGTTGAAATCGATCGAGTGCAAATGGGAAAATCTCGCTTAGTTGTTCGGCAGAAATACTGGAGGTGGTCATGGCGTTTAACTTCTTGGGCAATAGCGCGAGTCTGAATTGTAGGGCACTCTATTCATTCTCTTTTACCCATTGTAGCGCGGGGAGGGGGGGAGGGGGGGACTGGGGG